>CAYHRX010000348.1:0-4342 GCA_964359075.1 uncultured Chitinophagales bacterium | reverse complement strand
AATTTCCTGTCAGACCATTTCAGGGTGAGGCGTCAGAATATCACTGCATCCAAACTGGACGGACTCCGAAGGCGCTTTGATGCTGTGTACATCGGTATCGGTCTCGGCAAAGATAGGACACTTGGTTTGAAAGGTGAGCGCCTCAAGGGTGTGCTGTCCGTGCTTGAATTCCTTGAAGCAGCGAAGGAGAGAAAGACCCGTGTCGGTAGGAGAGTGGTTGTTGTTGGTGGCGGCAACGTTTCGCTCGATGCCGCAGCAACGGCAATGCGGCTAGGCGCTTCAGAGGTGACACTGATCTACAGACGAAGCGAGAAAGAGATGAAGGTATGGAAGAGCGAGCTTGAGGAAGCGCGCAAACAGGGTGTCGAGATGCGTTTCCTGACGAATCCGGTCGAGATTCTCGGAAAGACAAAGGTCGCCGGAATCAAATGCAGACGCACCGCTCTCTCCAAAAAGAAAGACGCTTCCGGTCGACCGATACCCGTTGAAGTAAGAAGATCTGACTTCGTCCTTGAAGCTGATACTGTCGTCATCGCAATCGGACAAGTGATTGGCTCTGACGTCATCAACCACTTCGAGTTGAATGACAAAGGCTTCATTGCAGTTGACAAGAAGTTCAGAACATCTGTTCCGGGAGTCTTTGCTGGTGGCGATGCAATCTCAGGTGAGGGAACAATCGTGCAGTCGGTTGCGCATGGGAAGGAAGCCGCACGAGCGATCCATAAGTTCATTAACCGCGAATAGTCTCGGTGTGATTCGTGGTTCCATCAAGAGGTGAGGAAGTGAACGACATCGACATTTACCCGACACGAGATCTCGCATACGAGTTCCTCGGACTGCACTTCGAGAGTCCCTTCATTCTGGCAGCCGCACCTTCAACAGACAACCTGGAGATGGTCCGCCGCGCGTTCCAAATGGGATGGGCTGGCGCAATCCTGAAAACAACATCCATCGAAGGAACACGCGTTGATCTTGCCTACCCTATGATGAGCACGTTCAACCACGACGGCAAGAAGCTCTTCGGCATGGGGAACGTCGATCTCATCTCCGAGCACCACATCGACAGGGTCGAGCACAATGTGAAGGAGCTGAAGAAGGAGTTTCCTGGGAAGATTGTAGCGGCAAGCATCATGGCGGGGAGGAAAGAAGACTGGCAAACTCTTGTAGTGCGGCTTGAGAAGGCAGGTGTGGATTTCATTGAGTGCAGCTTCTCATGTCCTCAGGGGAATATCGGTGAAGACCCCGGCAAGATGCTCGCACAGAGTGTTAGCGCTACGGAGCTGACCGCACGATGGGTGAAGGAAGCAGCGACGCGTGTTCCGGTCTCGATCAAGATTACTCCGCACGTCACGGACATCGTTGAAGTTGCGCGTGCAGTGAAGCGCAGTGGAGCGGATGCACTGACTGCGTCCAACTCCATTCAGGCATTGATGGGGATCGACATCCGAACGTTTGTGCCCTATCCACAGCTCAATGGCCGCTCAACATACAGCGGACTTACAGGCCCTGCCATCAAGCCGATCACGCTGAGGACGATTGCGGAATTTTCCCGCAATGTCGACATCCCGATTCTCGGAACAGGTGGCGCGTCAACATGGGGCGATGCCATAGAATTCATGGCTGTTGGCGCAGGCGTTGTCCAGTTTTGCACGGCAGTGATGCACCACGGCTTCCGTATCATCGACGACTTGAAGAGCGGGATGGCGCACTACCTTGATGAGATGAGGTTCAAATCAGTACAAGACATTTGCCGGAAGGCGCTGCCGCATCTTGTCATGCACGATGATCTGCCCCGACGGACGATCCGCAGCTTCATCAATGATGCAACATGTATCGAATGTGAAGCGTGCTACGTCGCGTGCAGGGATGGTGGACACATGGCCATCGATCGGCGCCCGAGTAGAATTCCAAAGGTCGATTGGGATCGTTGCGTTGGCTGCGGTTTGTGTGAACATGTGTGTCCCGTAGAGGGGTGTGTCGAGATGAGATTGCAGGAAGAGTGACCACGGATTACACGGAAGAGAAACGGATGCTCACGGAACAAAGAACGCAAGTCTGTGAAAAAGGCTCTGTGGGGAAGAAGCTCACATGATCCACGAAGAACTTTCAAAGCAGATCATTGGTGTGTTCTACTCAGTCTACAACAAGCTGGGTCACGGTTTCCTTGAGAAGGTCTACGAGAATGCAATGATGATTGAACTGAATTTGCTGCCATCGTAGTGAATGGGTTTCCTTTTCAATTTCGGACCAAAGCCCAAATTTTTGTGTGATCCGTGGTGAATCGCAAAGGACAAAACATGTCAAAAATAGTCAAGCATCTAAATCAGGAAGTCATCAAGAAAACGGCCGCCCGCTGTCGGGAACGTGGCATCGTCATCCCAACGTTTGCACAGATGCGAGACCCCAACCTCATCCCGCAAACCATCACTGAGAAGATGCCGAAGGTTGGCCTGTGGGATATCAACCCTCTCAACCTCTTCCGCATCTCATGGAAGAATGATGTGAAGACGGGGTTGTACGGCAACGTGAACTGCATCGAGATTCCACACTCGATCACCGGGGTGAAAGCTCGCATCATTGGACTCGTGGGTAAGTACTTCCCGACCGGCGCTCACAAAGTTGGGGCAGCATTCGGCTGCCTCGTCCCGAGACTCGTAAGCGGCGAGTTCAACCCGGAGAAGCACAAAGCGGTATGGCCGTCAACGGGCAACTTCTGTCGCGGCGGTGCGTTTGATTGTGCTCTGCTCGACTGCACACCGGTGGCGATTCTTCCTGAAGGGATGTCGAAGGAGAGATTCGCTTGGCTCAAACAAATCGGTGCCGAAGTGATTGCCACGCCGGGCTGCGAATCGAACGTGAAGGAGATCTATGACAAGTGCTGGGAACTAAAGAAGGATCCCATCAACATCATCTTCAACCAGTTCGAAGAGTTCGGTAACCCAATCTGGCACTACAACGTCACGGGTCCGGCAATTGAAGAGGTTTTTCGCAACCTCAAGATGGCGAACGGACGGATGGCAGCATTCATTTCCGCGACAGGATCGGCAGGAACCATCGCCGCCGGAGATTATCTCAAGAAGCAGTTCCCTCACCTCATGGTGGTTGCAAGCGAGGCCCTTCAATGTCCCACCCTCCTCATGAACGGCTTCGGTGCCCATCGCATTGAAGGCATCGGCGACAAGCACGTGCCGTGGGTGCACAACGTAAGGAACACGGATGCTGTTGCTGCCATTGACGATGAAGACTGCATGCGCGTGCTGAGATTGTTCAATGAAGAGGCGGGCAAGGAGTATCTGTCCTTGATTGCGGTGTCGGAGAGCGATATCGCCAGCCTCCCTCTGCTCGGCATATCAGGCATCGGCAATCTGCTTGCATCTATCAAGACAGCCAAGTACTTTGAGTTGGGTGAGGATGACCTTGTCTTCACCATCTTTACAGACTCGACCGATTTGTACCGCTCCCGATTGGAAGAACTGCGTGGCGAACAGGGCGACTACACTGTCGTTCAAGCTGCGAAAGACCACGCGGGTCCGCTTGCACATCAGGGTATCGACTACTTCAAAGAACTGACGTACTACGAGAAGAAGTCCATCCACAATCTCAAATACTTCACGTGGGTTGAGCAGCAGGGGAAGACGACGGACGACCTGAACGCGCAATGGGATGATGAGTACTGGCACAGGCTGTTTGAAGATGAAGTTGTGGTATTCGACCAAATGATCGATGACTTCAATCAAATGGTCGGGAGTGCGGGATGATCGAGGTCAGACCAGCCAATTATGCAGAACTGCATAATGGAGAATTACATTAAGGAGCATTTCCAGCCTGAAGCAATTAGTTGTGTTTTTCCGTACTCTTGGTTCATTCTATGAGCCTCGCTGAGAAAATCAAGTCGTCCGGCGTTGTTGGTGCTGGCGGTGCGGGCTTCCCTGCGCACGTGAAGGCAGTTGCTCAAGTCGACACGGTGATTGCAAATGGAGCCGAGTGCGAGCCGTTGATCCACAAAGACTATGAACTGATGGTGCATTACGCAGACCGGGTTGTTCACGGCGTGGGGTTGCTGATGGAGTCGACTGGCGCGAAGCAGGGTATCATTGGAGTGAAGAAAAAGAACGAGAAGGTCGTTGAGGCGTTCGGATCGGCCATCAGCGGAACGCCCCTCAAACTGCACCTGCTCGGTGATTTCTACCCATCGGGCGATGAATACATTCTCGTCTACGAAGCGACAAAGCGGCTCATCCCGCCGCAAGGCATTCCACTCAACGTGGGAGTGGTGGTCAACAATGTGGAGACGCTCTATAATATCTCACGTGCATCGGAAGGCGCGCCAGTTATCGACAAG
>CAYHRX010000347.1:0-4347 GCA_964359075.1 uncultured Chitinophagales bacterium | reverse complement strand
CCACAATCCCTGATACGGCCGACGCCGCGACAAGCCTTCCAAAGTTCTTGTCGGGCTCAGGCGTTGCAACTCCTCCACGCGTTGAGCGTGCGGCAATATGCACACTGCCCGTACTGCCGATGATAACAAAAGTGTTCGGACCAGAGTAGCGGCTGACTCCGGAGACCGACGAGTCTTGCACCCAGCGCAAGCTGTCGATCAAACTGCCGTCGAGTCTCAAAAAGTACACTCTGCCAGCCGTAGCGCCAACAGCAATTATTGAATCACTGATCGTTGGTGAGGTGAGGAATCTGTGTCCAGCAAGTTGATCAAACAACCGCTGAGCTGTACTGTCCAGTGCTCGGGGAGTTGCAGAATAGGCGAGTATGCCCGTAGGCGGCGGAACAGGATGGTCCTCTGCAGCAACAACCTCAGGAATCCCATCACCATTCACGTCTCTAACTGCTCCTGCACCAGAGAATGCTGCTTGCAGCGTCCGTAGTTGTGCGAAAAGGCCATTAGAACCCGCGACAGGCAAAGCCGGTGTACCATCCGATTTCCACGCGTAGATTTCTCCTCCGGACACTGGCGCTATGCTGACACCATTGCGACTTGGCCTAATTGCAGATTGTCCATTTGTACTGATTATCATTTCGGGGCTACTATCGCCAGTCAACTGTGCTATGGTGAGCGCCGGCGTAGTGAGCTGCTGACTGACTGCTTTCGGGAATCCCTGCAGCAGCCTCACAACATCATCCCCCACCTTTACCTTCGCCGTCATCTTCGGCCCACGAGTGCTGAAGTCACTAATGGTGATGTGGCTGTTTGCTCCGCTGTTGCTGCGGGTGTCGGGATACGATGTCGGCGAGAACCGATTCTTGTTGACGGGAGATGAGTTGCCCTGGTACCAGAAATCGAGTGCCGTGCCTTCTTCACTGCCTGAGCCGGGCGAGAGAAAGCCATACTGCTGCCCGATATCCTGTGAGCCGTCGGCTTCTTCGAGATCGACGCCTCGGCGCTGCGGGTTTGCGTTGACGCCGTTCGTCTGCAAACCTTGAGCGATCACCGCTTCATCGATGTGCCAGATGAGCACGCCGCCATCGTAGAACGTACTGTTCTGGTCAACACCGCCTGGTAAGCTCCAGTCAAGGTCCTCAACATCTGTCACCACGCCGGCGAGACTATCGAGATCAAATGCGTTGAAGCCAACGGTGTCTCGCGGGAAAGTCTGCACCCGGTTGACGCCACGAAACGTCGAGAACACTTTCTGTCCGTTGCGTTGCGGGTCTCGGTTTCTGTTTTCTACAAGATAGTACTCTTGCGCGCTGATGGGGACGCGATACACTGTATCTGCAGGTGGAAGGGAAACGGCAGGAAGTGAAATGGTCCGCTCACCGGCCTGCAACGTAATCGGTTCGATCCACCCAAGCCAGTACTTCTCCCACGCCGATGGCTCAGGCGGGAACACTCCCCTAAAGCTGAAGATCGCCTGTCCATCCATCAACCCAAATCGACCAATGCCGGAGCGGCCTGTGTTGGTATCGAACAAGTCCGGCAGGCCAAGGTAGTTGCCGAGAGAAGAGCACAAGAGCCCGTTGATGCTCAGCTCGAGCAGTGCCGTGCCGGTGACAGTCGGGATGAGGCGATTCTCTGACTCAGGTATTACCATAGAGTTGGTGATGCGAAACGAGCCGCCGTTGACAGGGATGCCTTGATAGCCGCTGCCATAGTATTGCCGGAACCCGTTCAACCCAATGTACAGCGAAGGAATATCGTACGGTGTTGGATCGTAGCCGAGAAGGCTGACGAGATCGATGTCGCGGCCGATGCCTGCGTGCAACACCACGAAGCATTCATACCGGAAGAATTCCGGTACGAGGCCCAATGAATCCACCCTCTGCCATGTATCCCGTGCAAGATTCCCGACGGCAATCGTCGAGCCCACGCGCGGCGGAGCGTACTCCTGCATCACCCTCGGCAAGGTGATCACCGAGTCAAGTACCGTTGCACGCACAATAACTTTGCCTTTGGATGCTTTCCGATAGTAGTTGGCAAGAAAGGCGAAATGGTTCTGAAAGTACTGTTTGTTGTGGGGCGGTGCATCAATGATCGGGTCGGTGCCCAGCGTGAGGTCGAATCTGCCGTCGCCGCTCGTGAGCGGTGTGTTGTCCTGCTGGAACTGCACCATCACAGCGAGGATGTCAATCGTATCGGCAACACTCCGGAACGGCCTCGGGGTTGAAAATGCATCATCCCGCCCCGATCCCCATAATTTCGGGATCGGGGTCACGGGATGACTCAACTGCTGCGCGAGGGTTGAAGAACATACAAGGGAAAGCAGGAAAACGTATTTTGCCAGCGTCATGTCACTTGAAAGTGTTGGTGTAGAAAATCAAAGAGAGTTACGCCGCAGAATGAAGAGTCTTGGAGTTGGCACCGTCATTCTATGGTTCGTCCTGCACGTAGGACGAACCATAGATCACTGCATTATTCAACGCTTCCCCACCCTATCAACAACGAGAAGCGGATGGTGTCGGAGAGAGGATGGTTCTCCGCCGCCGAAATATAACTGAAATCAAATCCGTAGATGTCGTAGCGAATGCCCGCGCCGAACGTCCAGAAGTTGCGGTTGCCAAAGCCGGGGTCTTCGAAGAAGTGTCCAACACGTAACGCGATCAGCCTTGGGCTGCCGTACCAGTACTCGATACCCATCGAAGTGTTGATCTTGCGGAGGCCGCTGCCATCACCCCACGCTGTAAACAGAGCTTTGTAAAAGGGGTCGACCGATGCGTGTTGAATGATATTGCCCGAGGTATCTTTGATTTCGGGCCGGCGTCGCACAAGAAGCCTGCTGAAGTCGAGCGAGTAAGTCATGGAGTTGTACTCATCATCCAGAAGCTTGTAGCCAAAACCGAGACGCAAGTTCGTTGGCAGCGGATCAGCCTGCGCTGCATCAATGTATGTTACCTTTGGACCTAGGTTACTCAGGTTCAAACCTGCGGTGAAGCTTCTCCCAATGTCGCCGATAAGCGCTATCTCAAGCTCCGTCGGGCGGTACATAGCCGCGATATCAAAACTGACGGTGCGGGCAATGCCGCTTCCTTTCTCCTGGTCGGTGCCAAATGGAGAGAGAGCACTGTGGATATAGCGGATGTTCATGCCGACAGCAAAGTCATCAAACACTTTCGTTGCATATCCGACAGTCACTGCAAACTCAAATGCCTTGAAGCGCCCTATCTCCGTTGGGCCACCCGGGCCTGTCTTGATGAACTCGCCGAGGTTCAGATACGTCACGCTGGCACCAACCGTCCCACCGATGTCTTCGATGTCCTGACGATAGTTGAGATAGTCATAGAAGAGATCCGCCTGCCGGAATTGCGGCAGCCAGTTCGCGTGCGTGATGCTGATCTCGTGTCCCTTCAGGAACGCCAGTGCCGCGGGATTCCAGAAGATCGCCGACGCGTCGTCCACAGTTCCCGTTCCGGCTTCACCAATCCCGCTTGAGCGCGAGTTCGGCGAGATGAGAAGGAAGGGAACTGCCGACTCTCCCTGCGCATGTGATACCTGGGGGATGACGAGCAAGATGGCCGTCAACAGCGTCAATCCCAATACGATGTGTGTAACTGCTTTCTTCATGGAAATACTACCTCCTAAAATTGACTCGTTATGACTTCAAATTCTGCACTAACTGTGCCACTCACTTCAACACCGAAAGTTTCCCCAACACCTCACTTCCGTACTGGCCGTCGGTAGTTCTGACAATCACCTTGTAAAGATACACACCATTTGCGAGAATATCACCATCGCGATCTCTCCCGTCCCATGCAATTCTTACAAAGGGATCTGATGCCGAAATCGTCTCCAGAGACTGTATCAATCTTCCCGCCAGCGTGTAAATTTTTACCGTGACATTGAGCGGTGCAAGAAGATTTTGCCGGAATGTAAATGTCGTTCCGCTGGCGAAGGGGTTCGGGTAGTTGAACACATCCGAGATCCGCAACTGTTCGGTGGATGTCACCTCAAAGAACGTCTCCTTCGCCGAGGAGTTGTTATGCGTATCCCACGCACGCACTCGCACGCTGTTCCTGCCCTGCGCAAGGGCTTTCAGTTTATACTGGACTGTTCCCTTCTGGTAGTCATCAAGCTGACTTTGGTAATAGTCCGTGATGTCTCTGCTCTGCGAGCCGCCATTCACCCATGCCTCAATGCGATGACCGATTCCTGAGACGGATGTGTTGATGCCGTTGGAGTCGACAAGATCAACCAGCAATGTTGGCTCTTCGCCCACCATGTCGCCCGGACGGAAGCCACGACTATCGAGATACAGCGTCATTGCCGGGCCGGCGGTATCCGGAGTAACGTTCTCAG
>CAYHRX010000346.1:0-4359 GCA_964359075.1 uncultured Chitinophagales bacterium | reverse complement strand
CTGTGCCTCTGTGCCTCCGTGGCCAAGAATTCTGTTTTTCAACACCCTGCTAGTACAAAATCGAGGCGCTCATGTCCAAATTCAAACGTGCGGACCTGACGAAAGTCAAGACCATCTCCATCAAAAAGCGCAAGAGCAAGGTCACGCCTGCGGACTTTGCGAAGGTGTTTGATGGGGCCCGCGACTCATTTGCCGCATTTGCGGACAGCTTGCCAAAGATTCTGGTTGCCGAAGATCTTCGTTTGCTTGTCGATGACATCGTTGCTTCCCGCAAGAAAGACAAACCTGTCATCCTTATGATGGGTGCCCACGTCATCAAGGTTGGTCTCTCTCCTGTGCTGATTGATCTCATCAAGCGCAACATCATTACAGCCGTTGCGATGAACAGCGCCGCCGCAATCCATGATGTGGAGACAGCAATGTGGGGGCAGACGTCTGAAGATGTCGCAGTCAACATCCTTGATGGCCGGTTCGGGATGGCAAGGGAGACTGGTGAGCTGATGAACCAGACGCTGAGCGATGCGTTCAAGAACTCCGATATGGGGTATGGCGAAGCGCTCGGGCGCAAGCTTCTTGCTCTGGATGCGCCGAATGCAAACGTCAGCCTGCTGGCAACGTGTTACTCACTTAACGTCCCCATCACCATCCATGCAGCCATCGGCACAGATATCATCCACCAGCAGCCGACGATGGACGGCGCTGCGACGGGAGAGCTTTCATTCAGGGACTTCAAAGCGCTAGCCGAGACCTGCAAAGGATTGATCGGTGGCGGCGTGGTGCTGAACATTGGCTCAGCGGTGATCATGCCGGAGGTGTTCCTGAAAGCACTCACCGTTGCACGCAACCTCGGAGCGAAAGCAAAGGGCTTCACCACGGCTGTGTTCGACATGAATGTGCACTACCGTCCAACGATGAATGTCAAACTGCGTCCCACGCAGGATGGAGGCCGTGGTCTCTACTTCACGGGCCACCACGAGATCATGGTGCCGCTCCTCGCAGCGATGGTGAAGGCGAGGATGGGGTAGAGCAAGTTGCGTCTATCTACTGAGACAAACTCATGTTTGCGATTGAATTCAAAGAAGATGCCGTCGAAGATATTCGTTTTTTCAAGAAGCAGGAACGAAAACGGATTCTCGAAGAGCTTGAGGCGCAGTTGTCACAACAGCCGGACCAAGAGACTCGTAACAGGAAAAAGCTCCGTCCAAACAAGACAGCCGAATGGGAACTCAGGATTGACAAGTTCAGAGTGTTTTACGACATTGGTACGGAAGGAGGGCAACCGATTGTTCATCAATCAGAGGGAGTACCGATTGTGAAGACTGTAACCATCACCAGGAGAGCACGTTCCATAAATGCATTGTTGCGAAGGGCAGAACGGGAGAATGTTATTGTCAGGTCACCTGATGGTCGCGAGTTCGTTCTGGCCGAGGTGGATGACTTCAACAGGGAAATCCAGTTGACCCGTCAAAACAAACAACTGATGAAAATGCTCGACCGCCGTGCAAGTCAACAAAAGAGAATGTCCTTCAATGAAGCTAAGGTTCATCTTGGGTTACGCTGACGTTCCCTCCACTCATAATTGCCTCCCACGATGAACGTGAAGCTTCGTCCTACACGGGACGGCGGTCGCGGTCTCTATTTCACCGGTCATCATGAGATCATGGTTCCTCTTCTTGCCGCGATGGTGAAGGCGAGGATGGGGTGAGGGAGACAATTGTGCGGCATAATCACTAGTTAGGTGGCGGCGTGCATATCAAAGTTCTTCGTACTGAACATAAGGAGGCGTGAATGCCCACAGAAAAAATATCCCTAAGTCACGTTTTTATTGATCATAGCAATGTCTGGGGAGGCGCAAGGCTCGCGTCTCGAATCAAGAATCCTAAGCTCTCCAATCAGCAAGCCCGGATTAGAGTATCGATTCTTGACTCCGCCATCCAGGGCTCCAGACGTGGCATAAACACTAAGATTGTTTGCGGTGGAATTCCACCGGGCATGGAGGGGCTGTGGGCTGAATATCGCAACCATGGATATGATACTCAAAGACTATTCCGCGATGAGAATTGGAAGGAGCGTGGGGTAGACCATGTTATTATAGGCCACATCTGGAGACTCATCGCGATCAAGGCCGATGCTCCATCAACACTTGTGCTAGTGAGCGGAGACGGTAAGCAGAACGAATTCGGTAGTAGCTTTCGTGAGATTATCATCGAGCTTCTTTCAAAGAACAAGTATCCGAATTGGAATGTCGAACTCGCATCATTCTTCTGGAAAACTCCAGAAGACTCAACAATTCATTGTCCAACCAGCACAAGGATGCGTCAAATAGTTGAAACATCGCCTCGTGGCAAGTTCGTGAACCTAATGGATCATTATGCAAAGCTGGTCTACCACGAGCCAATATAGCCGCCACCTCCTAAGAAGCTCACGACAATACCATGATACAGAAGCGGTTACCCAGGGACGAGTTTCTCTTCTGAATGCACTGTACGCTCGTACAGTGGAAAATGCTAACCACCGGCTCCCGCCATAAAGACGGCGGGTTTCGTCCCGCCAACAACAGCGGGACTCAACAAGCTAGCTGACGGATTGAGCGTTAGCGAATTGTAATTGCTCAGGTGCAGTAGATGTTTAAGAGAAATAATCATAGGCTCAGCGGCGCGGGTGCGGGCAGTACAAAGAAAGTCAGTCTACTCCGCAGCTTAGCCGCGGTGCGTTAGACAGCGCACGCATACATATGCCTACTCTCAAAGCCTATCTCGACACCTGCATCGTCAGCGGCTTGGCGAAGGGTGACATGCAGCCGGGCGAAGTTGAAGCGCTCCTCCGCATCTTGCATGCGAGAAAGACTGGAAGAGTTGTGTTGTTGACCTCCGACGTCGTGAATGCTGAGATCAACCGGATACCTCCGAGTCACCGTACTCCGCACGCTGCTATCTACGAGCTGTTGAGTGAGGTGCCTAGGGCACCCTTGCATTTGACTGCATCACGCCTGTTGGACGGAGGCCTTTTGCAGAGTGCCTGGCGGGAAGATTCACTTTTTATGCAGTTGAGGAATCTGCTTCCCGATTCTGCCGATGCCGAGCACATTTTCCAGGCGGCGAAGAACAATGTAGCGTTTCTTCTCACAGTCGACCATCGAACATTTCTGAAACATGCAGTTGCCGTAAAGCAGCTCTGCGGGGTGCAACTCATTACACCGGTTGCTTTCGAGAATCTTGTGTTCACCGGGGCATGAAATACGATGGTTATCCCTACTGATGAAGCCAGTATGGGGGAAAAGTATGAGGAACGACGGCTTCAGTTTTCGATGCGCAGAACGGAGGTCCACAACAGTGGACGAAGAGGGAAGGGAACGAGAGCTCAATTCGAGATTGACTAGCGCGTTGTCTAACAAGCGGCTCAACCGTCAAAGACTTCAAACAAAGCACGATGGAGTTCACAATCCGCCAAGCAACTCTTGATGACTGTCCCGCAATCGAAAAGCTTGTGGCCCTTTCAGTTCGTGGACTCAGCACCGAGGAATACACTCCCGGTCTCACAATTGAATTTGTTCCAATGAAAAAGATGTTGAAGGTATATGACAATAGCGAGCAACGATGATTGAGACTCCAATTTCTGAACAACCATCTCCACCCCCACCGCAGTTGCCTTTTCTCCAACGTCTGGATCCTGTTCCTTTCGCCATTCTATCGCTCGCGCTGATCTTCCTCCTTTACCAATTCATCGCCGGCGGCATAACGCTGCTTCTCTTCGGCATGAAGATCACGGATGACAACGCTGATCTCGTCCGCACTGCGACGATGGTCGGGCAGGTGTTGTTCATCCTCATTCCAACCATCCTCCTCGTCAAGTCGCGGAAGGAGAGGATCGTTCAGTTTTTCAGGCTGGCAGTTCCTGACTACAAAGAAATCATCCTCACCGTTATTGCGGTGTTTGCGCTGCAACAGGTGTTGCAGGGGTACATGGTGTTGCAGGATGCTGTCCCGCTGCCGCATCCGCTACAGCAACTGGTTGAGGAGATCAAGAAGATGTTTGAAGAGACATACAGGGTTCTGGTCACCGCTCACTCGCCGGGAGAGTTCATTTTCGTCGTTATAGTCATTGCGCTTACTCCGGCGGTGTGTGAGGAGTTGCTCTTCCGTGGGCTTGTGCAGCGGAGCTTCGAACGGGTGACGATTGGAATCCAGGGGGCGGTCATTACCGGGGTGATCTTTGCCGGATTCCATCTCGTCCCGTATTCTTTCGTGCCGCTTGCCGTTCTCGGTATCTACTTTGGTTTCATTGTGTACCGGTCTCAGAACATCGTAGTCTCCATCTCAGCCCACTTCTTCAACAACTTTGTTGCATGCACCGCCGCCT
>CAYHRX010000345.1:0-4362 GCA_964359075.1 uncultured Chitinophagales bacterium | reverse complement strand
GTACTGGATGGCTCGTACGTGGTAATCCATCCGTTTGCGCGCTGGGAGTACCGGGCCTGGGATCTCAGCCGATTCAACGCTCTTGCCGATCGCATTGTACAATCTTTCGGACAAGACGTCGTGTTCGTCTACTCTCAAGACGAGGCAAAGAGAATCGAACATTACCGCATTCTGCATGAAAGAAACACGAGGATTCATTTCTATTCACCTGCCAGCGCGCTGGAGCTGGCTGTGGTGACAAAAGGAGCATCGCTGTTTGTCGGGAATGACTCAGGGCCGTTACATCTTGCGGCAGGACTTGGCGTCAGAGTTATCGGTCTGTTCGGGCCTGCCGAACCGGACTTGACAGCACCCCGTTCTGCCAAAAGCGAGTTTCTCTACAAAAGGGTGGAGTGTTCTCCATGCGAGCAGCGAGTGTGCGTCAGACGAGATGACCCGTGTATGGGTTTGATTTCCATTGATGAAGTATATGACGCTGTTGTCCACGCTCTTTCGTCAGAGACTGTTGGGGCCAGAGTTGCACAAGTCTAGGATCGACATTCTTGGCGTGTACGTAAGTGTCATCAGCCAAGATGGGCTGAATGACGCAATTGTAGAGAGTGTGAAATGTTGTGAGAAAAAAGTAATTGCATATATCAACCTCAACGCCATCAACATCGCCCGTGGAAATGAGCAGTTTAGAGAGTTCTTGAATTGCGCAGCGATTGCCTATTGTGATGGAGAGGGTGTACGACTAGGGGCGAAGATCTTGGGCAGAGAGTTACCTCCACGCATTGTGTTGACCTATTGGATTTGGCAACTCTGTGCGTTGTGTGAACAGAATGGGTTGAGGGTTTTTTTCTTGGGAGGTAGTCATGAGGCGGTGACCAGGGCCGTGAGGAATGTAAAGGAGAGATTTCCACGACTGACAGTTGCGGGTTCGTATCACGGTTTTTTTCAAAAGTCTGGACCGGAGAGTGATATTGTGGTTGAGATGATCAACGAAGTGAAGCCAAACATCCTGTTTGTATGCTTTGGGATGCCGATGCAAGAATTTTGGATCAAAGAAAACTTCTCCCGACTTACGGCGAACGTCATTTTGCCGGCGGGCGCAATGATTGATTACGCTGCCGGGTTGAAGGGGATTGCTCCGAAATGGATGGCCAACAATGGTATGGAATGGTTGTATCGTCTCATTAGAGAACCCAAACGACTTTGGAAGCGCTATCTGATAGGAAACCCGATGTTCATCGTTGCCACTCTTCTCCAGCGAGCAAGGAAAGGAAAACAGGTATGAAAAGTAGAGGGGTCCTTCTCTTTCAAGCCATACTCTTGGGCTGGGTACTGCATTTTTCAGGGCATGCAGCAAGCAATCGTTCTGATCTCACCGCTTTCAGAATCCTGACTCAGAAAGCGGATGGATGCCTCCTTGAGTATGCGTTACATCCATTCTCTTCTACAACAGTCAACATAGATGGCCAGACATATACGCTTTTTCCGGAGGCACAGATAGCCGAAGGAGATGAAGGGAAGCCGCAACTGCCCGTTGATGTGCTAGGCTTGGGGATCCCCTTTGATGCGGCGGTCACTGCAAAGCTTGTCGATGTGGAGTATGAGATCGTTCAGAATCAGCTCATTGCACCCCGTCCCGGCCATACTCTTGCCATGGATAGCTCACTTGTCCCGGTATACAAGATCGACGCGGCCGCGTATGCCCGCGATGCGTTTTATCCAGCCAGCCAGCTTGTTGTAGAGCCATCGTTCACGCTCCGCCAGCAACGCATCAGCACAATTCGGCTCTTTCCATATCAATACAATCCTGCTGCAAGAACGCTTCGTCGCATCGTGAATGCAAAGATCGATGTCCAGTTTGTGCAAAAGACAGGTAACCTGTTTGCGCGTGGCGCTGCGTCTCGCAGCGATCCGTATTTCGAACACATATATAAATCGTTGATTGCAAACTATGAGGAAGCCAAGCAATGGCGCAGCCCGATCGCGTCATCCGCATCGCGTGTCTCGGATTCGACGAGAAACTGGTTCCAAACAGGGCGGGATTACTATCGCATCTCCATCGCAAGTGATGGATGGTACCGGGTGACGAAGGCGGACATTGCCGTTGCAGGCGGAAATCCGGATCTGCTCGATGTCCCTTCTGTGAAGATTTTTGGACGTGGGGTCGAGGTTCCGGTTCTCGTACGTCCGGATAGTACCATCGAATTCTTCGCTATGAGAAAATATGGTGACTCCACATACTATGATGCCTACACAGATACCAATATCTATTGGCTTACATGGGGTGGGACTCCGGGTCTTAGATATGCCACTGTTCCTCAACCAAGCGGGACTCCTAGTTTCGATATCCATTCAGTCATGGTAACGAAGCATTTTGAAAGGAACTTGTTCAGGTACTCCGGGACTACTCCTGAGGAGGTTGTCGACGACGGAGATGTTCCCGGTGAAGGATGGTACTGGGATTTGTACTATCCAGCAAGGCAGATTGATTATGCTCTAGCGCTTGACACAATTGACGTGCTACAAGGACCGAATGCAATGGTGCGGGCATGGTTCTATGGAGTAACAATCAGCAGTCAACCTCCTCCTGAGTCGCACCGTGTTCGGATAACGATAAACCAATCCGTTGTTGGCGAGCAGGGCTTTGCGCAGAGAACAGGCATGTTGTTCAATGCAACATTTCCCGCTGCTCAACTCAACAATGGGACGAATGTGGTGACGATATACTCAGTACCAACCACCGTCCCGGTACAGCAATTCGATTTTGACTGGATAGAGATCTACTATCGTAGATTCTTGAGCGCGAAAAACAATCAATTGATGTTCAGTTTTGGCCCAGTTCCAGGTGGTGCTCCCGTTATGTTCACTGCTTCCAACTTCACTTCACCTCAGATATATGTCTTCGATTTGACAGGGCGGCGACAGATCACGGGTGGTACGATTACAGGCAGTGGATCGACCGGATATTCCATTGCTTTCAAGGATACATTGTCGGTTTCGAAGAGGTATATGGTGGTCTCTTCTCCGGGACAGCTGTCGGTTCCCCCTTTGCAAAAGAAGCAGTTCTCGGACATTCGAGTGAACACGTTGGGAGCCGACTACCTTGTCATTACTCATCGCACCTTCAAGACTGCTGCGAATCAGCTTGCTGCTCATAGACACGCGTTGAACGGTGTGCGAACAGCAGTGGTCGACGTTCAGGATATTTATGATGAGTTTAACTATGGCGTGTTCAATGGCGACAGCGTTAAGTCGTTTGTGAAGTATGCCTATGAACGATGGCCCACTCCTGCTCCTGCGTATCTCTTGATCTTTGGTGACGCCAGTCCGGATCCTCAGAAGTGGGATCCTCTAACGACGTCTGTCAACTTTATCTCGGGGCATGGGGGATACCCGACGGGAGATAACTGGTTTGCCTGTTTTGACACCGCTCGACCGTTTCTTCCTTCGCTGCTGATTGGGCGAATCCCTGTGGCGGATTCCGTCCATGCTTCCCGCATGGTATCCAAGGTGATGGATTATGAAAACTATCCTGTTGGTGCATGGAATAAGTCTACCCTCGCAATCACCGGGCCCCAGACTGTGTCGGAAATGATATCCTTTGCCTTTCTCTCCGATGGGACGATCAGTTCTTATTTGGCTCCGCCTCCACTCGGTATGAATACGCATCGCGCCTACAGAACATCAATTCAACCTCTGGTGTTTATTGACAACAGCAAGAAGCAGTATATGCACGACATCGTGAACAATGGCGTGGTGCTTATCAACTATCTTGGCCACGCAGCCGGACAGACGCTCGTACTCGATTTTGGAAGCCCACATGATCTCCAAAACACAAACCGTCAATGGCCATTTGTCATGAGTGTCTCGTGCAATATCGGCGCGTATACAACGAGATACGGTCGTACATTGGGCGAGGACTTTGTTCTTGCAGATAATCGTGGTGGCATTGCAATGTGGGGAGCCTCAGGTGCAGGCTATGCCGGTGCCGGTACTCTTCTTGTCAATTTCTGCCTGCGATCCGTTGCGGATTCGATCAGGGACTTCGGCACTCTCACGACGCTGGCCCGGTATCGACTCTGGCAACTGTCTCCTTCGTTTTACACGTATATCTTGCAGGTGAAACTCACGCCATTGCTTGGAGATCCACTCTCGAAGTTGGCCATTCCGCTAAAGCCCGATCTCGCGTTAACCGCCAATGCAATCACGCTCGAGAGAGGGTACGCAGCCAATGACTCGCTTTCCACGATCAAAGTGAATGTGAGCAACTACGGGTTGGTGCCGGCTGATAGCGTTGCACTCCGACTCACGGATACGTTTAACGGACAAGCCTTTACGATTGTGAATGACAAGAAGCTTGCTCCCACCCGT
>CAYHRX010000344.1:0-4369 GCA_964359075.1 uncultured Chitinophagales bacterium | reverse complement strand
TCATCCAATTAAACCGGCCGCTTTGGACTTGACGGCGGAGCGATGTTCGGTGTTGTACCGAAGCCTCTTTGGGAGAAAACGAATCCCCCGGATGAAAAGAACCGTATCGAGCTTGCGGCACGGGCGCTGCTGATCATCGGCAACGGAAAGAAAATCCTCGTCGACGTTGGCAACGGCAACAAGTACAACGAGAAGCTGACGTCGATCTACAATTTCGACATGATCAAGTTCGATCTTCTCTCCTCGTTGAAGAAGTACAAGCTCACGCCGAACGACATCACCGATGTCATCCTCACGCATTTGCATTTCGACCATGCGGGTGGATCGACATATAATGACAACGGTGACATCAAGCCCACATTTCCGAAGGCGAAGTACTACGTGCAGCGCGAACACTGGCGTGCCGCGAACAACCCGACTGAGAAAGACAGGGCAAGCTTCTTCAAAGAGGACTTCATGCCCCTGCAGTTCTACGGACAGATCGAGCACACCGATGGCGAGGGGGAGATCTTTCCTGGCATTAGTGTGCGCATCATGAATGGACACACCACGGCCCTCCAGTGTCCGGTGATTACTGACGGCACGACGACCGTGTTCTACAGCGCGGACCTGATGCCGACAACATCGCACATCAGTCTGCCCTGGATCATGGCGTACGACCTGCGACCGCTTGTCACGCTTGATGAGAAGAGGAAGATCCTCGACCTTGCAGTCGACGAGAGCTGGATATTGTTCTTCGAGCACGATCCTACAACTGCAGCGGCCCGCGTGATGAGGACAGAGAAGGGAATTGTCATGGATTCACCTGTGAACATGTAGGCCGCCAGCGAACAGGAATGTCGCTCGTAAAGGGCCCCCGAACATATGGTGCTTATGAGACGATGCGAATGAGGCAGCTCCATGGCGCTGAACTCGCGTCGTTCAAGCTCCGTGCCGTTGCGCTCATCCTCGATGTTGTCTTCGCAACAGTACTGTTTGTTGTAGTGATGGCGCCGTTTGAGCGATACATCATTCAGGGTCTGTTCAAGGTGGAGTTCGAATTCGTGTTCACGTTCTTTGGAAACTGGTATAGCATCGTATGGTTGGTTCTTTACTTTGGTCTCGCAACGTACATCGGCAACGGATGGACTCCAGGCAAATGGCTCGTGGGTATCAGGGTGAAATCACTTCTGCATGAACGCATTTCGCTCTGGCACTCCCTGGAGCGTGCGCTCGGTTATTCCGCCTCGTTGCTTGAATTCGGGTTCGGGTTCATTCAGTATTTCATCCATCCAAACAGGCGCACGGCCCATGATCGCATTGCCGAGACCATTGTGGTGCGCGAGCCGCGGCAGAAGCGTCGTCGCAAGTAAGAGACGTCCCATGGAGTTTGTGAAGGTTGCGCGACTGAGCGAAATCCCTCTCGGTCGGGGTAAACTCATACGGCTTGAAGGTGAGGAGGTCGCTCTCTGGCGGACTGAGGGACAGGTGTATGCCATTAACAACGTGTGTCCCCACCAGCACTTTTCCATGCTTCATCAGGGAACAGTGGAGGGGATCGAGCTGACATGTCCCATGCATGGCTGGACATTCAGTCTGGATGATGGGCGGGCGACCACCGGCAACGGTCGCGCAAGAGTGTATCACGTAAAAGTGGAGGGGGAGGATGTGTATGTGGAGAGGCCACGTCGTGAGTTCTAGATCTCCCGTCACCAGCAACCGCAACACGTTTTCTTTGACTCTGCAAGTCATGTGAATCCGACACAGCAAATCAAATCCAAAGTCCTCTCGCTGGGCTTCACCAAAGTGGGCATTGCAAGAGCTGAAACGTTGGAGGCGGAAGCGAAGCATCTCGAGGAGTGGCTAAGCCGCGGTTACAGTGCATCGATGGAGTGGATGTCACGCAACATTGAGAAGCGGGCCGATCCGCGGAACATTGTGTCGGGAGCAAAGTCGGTCATCTGCGTTGCAGAGAACTATTACACACCCACGCAACATTCCACCGATCCTGCAGTTGGCAAGATCTCACGGTATGCATGGGGAGATGACTATCACGATATCCTTATTGACCGGCTGAAACAACTTTGGTCGTGGATGCAGACCGAGTTCCCGGGCGTCGGAGGAAGGTACTACGTCGATACGGGTCCCGCAATGGACAAAGTGTGGGCGCAGCGGGCAGGGATCGGGTGGATTGCCAAGCACACGAATGTCATCACGCAGGACCACGGCTCGTGGGTCTTCCTCGGTGAGTTGATCACGACACTGGAGTTGGAGCCTGACACCCCGGCAACAGACCATTGCGGCACATGTACGCTGTGCATCGAGGCCTGTCCGACTGGTGCAATCGTGGAGCCGTACGTGGTGGACTCAAACCGGTGCATCTCGTATCTTACCATCGAACACCACGGGGAGATCTCCGGGGATGTCACTCAACAATTTGAGAACTGGGTCTACGGTTGCGACATCTGTCAGGATGTATGTCCATGGAACCACAAATTCGCCACGGCTACAGACGAGCCAGGCTTCGAGCCTCGTGCATGGAATGTGTCACCGAGACTGGATGAATGGAAAGGGATGACGCAGGAAGAGTTCACCACGAAGTTCAAGGGCAGTCCGATCAAGCGGACGAAACGGGAGGGCCTCACGCGCAACGTGAGGATCGTTCTGAAAAACTCGTGTGGCACACTGGAGGGAATGTGACCCTTCCTTTGCGGATGCAACATCTAACTCTGTAGAGGCCAGAACGGTCTGCCACAAAGGCGACGGAAATGCTAACAGGGTGATGAAAAACTCTTTCACTCGTCATTGCGAGTCCCGACGTTTTTGGTCGGGACGAAGCAATCTCTCTTTTCCGCGCGGATTCGAGGATTGAGATTGCTTCGCTTCGCTCGCAATGACTGTGATGCTCGGTTTTGCAGCAGCCTGCAGGTGTCTTCGTGCCCGCCTTCTGGGAGGCGGTACTCTGTGGCGAACATCCTGCTTAGTAGCCTGCTAAAACGGCAAATCGTCCTCAACGCGGCCCGCTGGCGCAGCGGCAGGCTCACTCGCTGTCGACTGAGGGGGGGCGCCGCCTTCTGCACTTCCTTTGGGGTCAAGCATGATGATGTTATCGGCCACGATCTCGGTCATGTATTTCTTCACGCCGGTGTTCTTGTCATCATAGCTGCGAGTCTGGATCCTCCCCTCGACATAGATCTTCTTCCCCTTCTTCAGCCACTCGCCACAGATCTCGGCAAGCTTCTTCCACGCAACAATGTTGTGCCACTCCGTCCGTTCCTGCACGTTGCCGTCCTGATCCTTCCACGACTCGTTGGTCGCAAGCGAGAACGTGGCAACGGCAACGCCGCTTGTCGTATAACGCAGCTCCGGATCCTTGCCAAGATTCCCGATGAGCATGACTCTGTTCAGACTTCTCGCCATGATGACTCTCCTCTCTGATTATGCTTGAATACGTTATGCGTTAGATTTCACATTCGTGTTATTGCTCCTGTCCCTTGCGGCGCGGGCTTACGATTGCCGTTACTCCCTCGGCACCCAGAACAAACATCGAATCTCTTGAGAACGCAAGCGAACGGATTGCCTCGCTCCTGACTCCCGCGGCTTCCTGAAGGCCCAGCGTACACACCGGCCGTTCCTCGTCGTCGAAGCAGTAGAGCATTGCGCTATCAGCAACCACAACACCTGATTCGTCGGCATGGAGCAACAGCGGCGAGCGAAAAGCTGCCAGCTCACGGAGAAAATTCCCAAACGTATCGTACACTACTACCCTTGTGCCGTCAACAACGTAGACATGATCCTTCGGTCCTATCTCGACCTGGGTCGGTGCAGACAGCCGACCTTTGCCAGCATCAAACCCGCCGAGGGTCCGCTCCACCTGTGAAAACCGGTTCACTTTCACGATGCGGGAGTTTTCCTTGTCGCAGATGAAGAGATCACCAAGGCGAGAAAGCGCGACGTCAGTTGGATACCCGAAGCGTTCATCAGGATTGGGATTCTCGCGTGTGTACAACGTGGAAATGTAGTTCAGGCTCCGATCGAAGCGCTGGATGCGGTGGTTCCCGTAGTCTGCGACGAACACATCGATGCCATTGCGCGCCCACATGCCGGCAGGTCTGTCGAATTGGTCGTTCTCCCACCCCGATCCGCCGATCTCACGCTTCAGGCCTCGAT
The DNA here is from genome assembly GCA_964359075.1 of uncultured Chitinophagales bacterium. GTDB lineage: Bacteria > Bacteroidota > Ignavibacteria > UBA10030 > UBA6906 > UBA11986. Next base: position 220 of record CAYHRX010000344.1, on the reverse strand, counting down.
CCCTTGAGAGCAGCCTAAGCGTGTTCCTGTCGGCATTGAGAACATAGAAGTTGCCATAGATATCAACTTCAGCCTGCTTGGAGAACATGGTGGTTGATTGCGCCGAGACCGGCAAGGCATACACCACCAGCAGAACGAGGCACATGAGCAGCGTGAAGCAACGTTGAATCATGAGAACCACATGGCGAGATAATGCTGGAACCACGATGCAATATACGAA
>CAYHRX010000343.1:0-4373 GCA_964359075.1 uncultured Chitinophagales bacterium | reverse complement strand
GAAGGACGCACCAAGATGTTTCGCACGTAAGAGAGCGACCCAATAATCTGATCCGCGAGGGCAAATCCCAGGAAATCGATCTGGGGGTCGTTGCGAATGTTGACGAATGGAAGAACGGCAATTCCCAGAGCACCATGTGCTGGACGTTTTTCTTTAAACTCGCCTTTCTTTTTCACTGACCTCAGGTCTGCCAGCATCTCATCCACTCGCTCATAGCGCTCATCGGCGCTCTTTGCCAGAGCTTTGCTGATAATCCTTTCCAGCTCACCTGGTACATCAGCGCGGAGGTTGGTTAGTGGCACCTCTTTTTCATTCAAGATCGAATGGATCACCGCTTGCTCATATTCTCCGCCGAACGGCGACTTGCCGGTGAGCATCTCGTAGAACACCACGCCCAAGGCCCAAATGTCACTCCGATTGTCGACTTCCTGACCGCGCGCCTGTTCTGGTGACATGTACGCCGTGGTACCGACAATCGTGCCGGACTTGGTGAGCTTCGTTTGCCCGGTAAGCTTCGCAACACCGAAGTCGACAATCTTGCTCTCTCCTCGGCTCGTGATCATGATGTTGGCTGGTTTGATATCACGATGGGTAATGCCGGCCTCATGTGCTCTCGACAACCCTTGGGCAGTTTGAATCGCGATGTCGAGTGCAGTGCCCACCGATAGCGGACCGCTGGCCATTTTCTCTTTCAGTGTCCCTCCTTCGTAGAAAGCCATTGCAATAAACATCTGCCCGGCTTCGGCCTCGTCAATTTCATAGATTGTACAAACGTTCGGATGATCCAATGCCGAGGCGGCTTTCGCTTCGTGGATGAATCGCTTCTTTTCGTATTCGTCCGCGCTCAGATGATGCGGAAGCAACTTAATGGCAACGGGACGTCCGAGTTTGGTGTCTTCAGCTTTGTACACCACACCCATGCCGCCCTCGCCGAGTTTCTCAAGAATCTTATAATGAGATATCGTTTGTCCTATCATAAGCCTTGCCTCCGCCAAAAAAACGGCGGATCCTGAAAATTGCAACCACTCACAAAAGAGGTTCGTGGACAATTTTCGGACATGCCGCCCTCACCGAGCTTCTCAAGGATTCGATAATGGAAAACTATCTGCCCTACCACGGCAACCTCCTCCAGCTCCCGCCAAAAAACGGCGGGATGCTCAGACTTCCAGCCACTCGCCGGGCAACGCTCGCGGGGAAGTTTGGCACTTCACCGAGTTTCTCGAGAATCTTGTCCCGCTCTTTGGGATTCCGCTTAGAGGCGGGATTCCAGAAAGCGGAATAATGTGAAATCGTCTGGCCAATCATCTCATCAATCATCAGGAAGTTGATCTAATACTTTGCAGCTTCGGTTTCTTTTCTGAACCCCGTTCTTTTCAATAAGGAAATATAGCGTGGATCTGGACGAAGACCATTCCACGCCGGCTTCATCATGGTCAAGAAGACTTGATAAGAACGCTCTTCATACGACATCTCCAGCCACCGAAATGCTTGATCCTTGTTCCCGGTACCGGCAAACGCTTCAGCGAAACGATGGGGCGGCGTATACCGTTGAGTGGCCCTTTCCTGAAGGATGTTCAGCCGTTCAAGCCAGTATCCCTGCAAGCCCGACGTCGCGTAAGATTTCTTCACGCGGTCTATCTGACCGGGGTTGCGCCGCTCAACATTTCCGTTTTCATGTACTCCGAAAAGGCTTCATCGTTCTTTCCCTGATTCCCATATATCCACGCAAGGTAGAGGTGAGCAGGATAGAAATCCTGATCCATGTCCAAAGTTCTTCGACATTCTTCGACCGCATTGTCATACATCCCCGCCCAGTTGTACACGAGCCCTCCGACCGCATTGATGATTAACGAAAGCGGATCAAGCACCTGAGCTCGTCTGATTTCTGCAAGAGCTTCGGCATGCCTCCCCATTGCCGCCAAATACTCGGCATACCACTGATGTGATGTTGCATAATTCGGATTCAATGCGATGGCCTGCTTGAACTGCTTGTCAGCGAGAGCAAAATCCCAGTCGAAGACGTAGCTGACATATGCAAGAGCAGTGTGTGCCTCTCCGAGCGAGTTGTTGATCTGCAGCGCTCGCGTGGCGGCCTCCTTTGCCTTCGGGTAGGACTCTCTGGGCTTGACGATACCCCAGTCTCCCAGGGTTATGTATGCATCCGCGAGCCCAACATATGCAAGTGCAAACGCAGGGTCATTCTCAATCGCTTGCTCAAAGTGCTGGATGCTCTTTTGCATCCCATCGTCAGATCTCTTATTCCAATAGTATCTCCCTTTTAGATACGATTGATATGCGATGTCGTTTTCTGTGGAACGTCGGGACAATTCCCCCCCCTCGTCATCGCTCCATCGAAGTTGCAGTTTCTTGGAGATCCCCCTGGCGATTTCTGCCTGAACACCTGCCACATCTGTGAGTTTCCGGACGTATTGTTCACCCCAGAGTTGTGATTCCTGTTGGACGTCTAACAGGTCCGTTTGGATGTTCAGCGTGTCCCCCCGCTTGATGATCCTGCCCAGAAGTACTGCGCGTACGTCCAGCTCGCGCCCTATATCCAGCGGACTTTTATCTTTGCCTTTGTAATAGAACACTGAACTCCTGGGGACCACACGCAGGCCCGGAATTCTCGTGAGAGTATTGATGATCTGCTCGGTGATGCCATCACTGAGGTATTCGATATTGGGGTCAGCCGCGGTATTGGCAAGGGGCAGAACGGCAATAGAGTCAAAGGGTGCACGTGCTGATTGCTGAATGATCAACCACGCAGCTCCAATGACTATGACCGTGAGAGGGATTCCGACGCGAACCACGAATCTGTTTGTTCGCCAGCGCTTCCCGGACACAAGCGGGGAAGGCGCACCTGCTCCAGACGCTTGATGATGAGAAACCTGACGACTTGGCCTTGATGATTCCTTTTTCGATCTCCTGAGATCAATCACCATATCATGAACTGACTGGTACCGATCTTCCTGGTCTTTTTCCAAAGCACGATTGACGATGTGCAACAACTCCGAGGGGGCATCAGGAATATATTTGCCAATCGTCTCAGGTTCCTCGTTGAGGATGGAGTACATCATTGCCGTTTCGTGCTCGCCGCGGAACGGGAGGCGCCCGGTGAGCATCTCAAACAATACCACCCCGAACGAAAAGATGTCCGAGCGTGCATCTACTGCGCCACCTTGAATCTGTTCCGGAGCCATGTAGGCCAGCGTGCCAGAGGTGGAAAGAGTCCGCGTCAACTTCAACGATCCCTTCAACTTCGCCAAACCAAAGTCCATCACCTTGATGCGAGCATCAGACGTTACCATGATGTTCTCGCTTTTGATGTCCCGGTGGATGATCCCTTTGGTATGTGCTGCCTGCAATGCTTCGCCAATCTGGATGGCGTAGGAGATGGCCTCGTTCATCTGCAGGGGCAGGGTCGACTCGCTCCTGCGAACGACCTTTTCACGCAACGTCACCCCATCAACATACTCCATCACGATGAACTGTTGCTTGCCCGCCGGAGCACCAGCGTAGGCGGGACCGTCAGCTTCCTGAATGTCAATCACGGAGCAGACATTGGGATGGTTCAGAGCTGCAGCCGCCTTCGCCTCTTGCAAGAGGCGTGACTGTTCCGCTTCGCTCGAAGTGAGGTGATGAGGAAGAAACTTCAGCGCGACGATACGGTCGAGCTTGGTGTCCTGGGCTTTGTAGACCACGCCCATGCCGCCTTCGCCGAGCTTCTCAAGAATCCTGTAGTGTGATATTGTCGTTCCAATCATCCGAACTCTAACCCCTTTTCACGAGCCTCTGAAACCGTGCGTTCCCACTCAGAGGTTTCCACGTTGGATCTATTTTGAGGAGTTGCACGGAAAAATCCGCCGGAATGGAAACGAGTCGCTCCAGCACATCAAGTGCTTTCTCTTGTTCACCCACCATCGTATACACCGTCGCAAGTGAGACGAGCCTGTAGCTTCCGCGCCAAGCCTCCTTTTCCACCGGGAGGAGCTCGACTCCCTTCTGTGCCTCCCTGATTGCGTCCCCCTTCCGCCCAAGACCTGCATACGTGATACCGATCGCGCTGTGGAAACGCCCATCCTCCGGCGTAGCTACGAGGAGCGACTCAAGCTGCTTGCGCGCTTCATCAAACAATTGTCGGGACCTGGAGGGATCTCCAATAGTCTGCTCGATTCTCGCTTGAACCAGGGAGATAGGCATGTAGAAGAACTGGTTGTCCAAACTACCCATCGGGCTTATCGCCTTGAGGGCTGCTTGTACAGCGTTTTTGTCTCCACGGTACCAATCGACCCGAAGCTTCGTGAAGAGGACAATCGCTGTTGGTCTTCGGTTGACACTCGTTGCATCTGCGAGTACTTTATCTGCTAGTTCCA
>CAYHRX010000342.1:0-4408 GCA_964359075.1 uncultured Chitinophagales bacterium | reverse complement strand
AAGAAAAGCAGAATTGTCTGAAAATGCCATTGGAAATGACGAATGGGACGTTGATCGGTGCGAGCAAGAACCCGGTCCAAAAAGAAAAAGGCTGCCTTGTGCAGGCAGCCTTTTTCACAAAGCTTGATGATCCAGGTTCGTCTAGAAGGCGAACTTCAGCGACACGACCTGGTTGGCGTCGAAGAAATCCACCTGTCGGTAGCCGTAGTCGACCGTTACGTCGATACCGCCGAGAGTGTAGCCGATCCCGGCCCCAAATGTGGCTCCGAAGATGTTGTGCTCCGTGTCCTGAGGAACCGACGCATAACCTCCCCGACCATACAACCGTACGCCTTCCATCGCGTAGGTCAACTCGAGACCGCCGCGATACTCGTCGTAGTACAAGTTGTTGTTCGAGAAGGCACCGTTGACAACGAAGTTGAGGTTGTCGGCCACCTTGTAGTCGTACGCAAGACCGATCTCCACAACGGCTGGCAGCTCAAAGCTCGCAGCCTGGAGCGAGTAGAACTGCTGCGGCCGGCTTCCACCCGGGGCAATCGCAGTCCGATAAAGACCCGGCCCGTCGAATCTCATCTGCGGGCCGACGTTTTTCACCGCGACGCCGAGGCTCATGCCCTTCACACCGACAAGACCTTCGTACTGCACGCCGAAATCGAACGCGAAGCCGGAAGCAGATACTCGGTCGATCTTCTCGGAGATCAGTTTGATCCCCACTCCAACCGTGATGGCATCTGTCAGAGCTCGCGAGTATGCCGCCGAAATGGTGAAGAAGGTCGGCGAGTAGAAGCGTTGTGAGTAGTTCTCGGGATCATCTTCCGTCGTCAGCGGGATGTCGCCGAATCCAAGCGATTTGACGGCAAAGCCGATGTTACCGAAAGCGCCGAATCGTGCGCCAACAGCTCCAAAGACAACGTCAATATCCGCAATCCACTGCATGGATGAAAACATTGCTTCGGCTGAGCCCGTCATACGCCCCAATCCAGCGGGATTCCAGTAGATCGCCTCAATCCCTTTGGATGTCGCAATGCTCGATCCACCAAGAGCGAAGTCCCTACCGCCGACGGGGATCAACAGTTCAGGTGCGGCCGAGGCTCCGATTCGCTGATGCTGGGCCAGCGCAGGCACCGTCACAAGGATCACCGCTGCGCACAGCAGCAGGGCTCCAAAAATGAGTCTGTTTTTCATTGAACATTCTCCTTATTCAATATTCTCGTGCGTTGTTGAACCTTCGTTAGTAGAGAGGGAGGATCTCTTGCTCCTGGATGACTGCGAACTTCAGGATCTTCGTCGATCCCACAGTCGGCATGTCGACATACGCAATGTACATGCCGCTGGCAATCGGGTAGTTCCGCAGGTTCATAAGATCCCAACGCACGAATTGAGAATCGTCGTTCTTATCCAGCACTCTCACTAGGTGTCCTGCGAGGTTATAGATTCGGATCTTTGCTTCCTTCGGCAGGTTGTTAAAGGTCAAAAACCGATCGAACCTGCTCGATTCACCGATGTTTGAAGCGTAATACGGATTCGGGAACACGCCAACCTTTTCAGCGCTTGCCTTCGATATCTCATCGCCCGTGGTCGGGGCAGGTGTCGAGTACGTAAAGGCGACAAGCGGGTTGTTGGGCTTCGTCGTGAGTATCCGGTAGACCGTTCCCGTCGCCGGCATTCTCTGATTGACGTTGGCCGGCCAGCTTGCATCACTGACGTTGCCGCCGTTCCAGTTCACCAAAACCAAGCGAGCCAGTACCTCAGAACCTGACTGTGCATCGTCTCCACCAGCAGCCACCCACGCGTTGTAACCCGCTTGACCCGGAGCTTTGTTGAGTGGATCACGGAAGTAGATCCAGTCGGTTTCGGGATCGTTATCACCACCTGAAATCGGATGATCGACTTTGCTAAGATCAAAGATATCGTTTTCATTGGCGTCAAGGATCCACGGTATCATCCGGTAGTCATCAGCCGTATTGGTCGGAGTGCCGGACCCGATGTACCACAGCTCGAACGGCACATCGACAAATGCTCCGTTCGTGTAAGCCATTTTGCCCTTCCCTCCCGCTGCAGTGAATCGGATCTCGAAATCGTACGGGATGATGCGCGGCCAGTTTCCGCCATATCCCGTCGTGCTCCGGGCAACTCGACCCTTGAATGTGGTGTAGGAGAAGTCGCTGCCAACTCCACCAGCACCGGTATGGATACCCCAGAATCCGCCGCCCGTTACGTTCGCAATTTGCGGACGGTCGAAGCCACGGACGTACGGGAACCCGCTGCTGTTGAAGCCGAATGAACCCATATCGGGCTGAGCGAGTGGACCGGTCCCGTTGGCGACGCACTGGAACTCTTTGAAGTCATTGGGGGCTCCAAAGACTTTCACCATAACGCCGTCGGCAATCGGCGACCCGTCATCACCCGTCTGGTTGCTCTGATTGGCGATGACCGTTCTGTTTTTCGTCTTGTTGTTCACTCTGTAAACGTCTAGCCCACCAACCACCTCGAATTTGACCTCATAGCTGTCGCCGGTGACGCCAGATGGGTCAAGAACGAGCGCTATGATATTACCATCGCTCACGCCCACCTTTGTCACCTTCAACGTATCACCGAACCGCGCGGTCAACACTTTCCCAAACGGCACCTTCGGTCGTACGGTGGTGATGATCGGGCTCGATTCCAACGCCGCAAGGTATCCGGGAAGAGACGTGTAGGAATACGCCGTCACACCCAGGTAGTACGCCTGCCCGTTATAGATCTTCTCGACGTCACGCACGTAGTCTTTGGTGAACCTGAAGTAACGCTTTACAGCGTTGTCGCCCCCGAACTGAATCGGAACCTTCAAGAATGCCGCTGCCTTCAGGTCGAACTGCTCGTTCAAAATGACCTTCACCCCATTGACCACATCATACGTCGCGAGCAGCTTTGCATCAGATATCCTCGATCCCGCCGTCGGGAACTGATACACGTTATAACCTTCAAACGCATATTGCCCCGGCTCGATAATTCTATTCTCGGTTGCGGCAACTTGTGCTTCACTGCTGCCCCACTCGAGGAGCACCTCGCCATCGAGTTCCGATACCTTCACGAGCGGATTCGCAGGCGGCTTGGCGACACGGAACAGCAAGTCGAACGTCTCCTGCACGGCGTTGTCGTTCGCCTTCATCACAGAGACGCTCGAGAGCCGATCGGCTCCCATACCAACGACAAATCCAACGTAGATGTCCTGAGACTCACCCGGATTGAGTTCGAACGGGCCCGTGATGACGAGGAGTCGTCGGTCGCCCGTCACAAACGAATAGGTGGTCCCTAGTCCATCGATGAACCCGGTCTTTGTGACAGGATCACCCGATAGTGGAAACTTTGTTATGGGGTACCCGGGCGGATGGGCATACGGCACCGGAGGCTCGGTAATCGTGCCGAGGGGGGCAAATCCTCTCAACATGTTCCACCATCGACCCGTCCCAGTTTCGTAGTTGTTGCCTGGGGGGTCTGAGTACGGGCTTCCCGCCGAGAAGTAGGAAAACCCGGTCATTGGGAGATTCTTCTTCCCAAACACCCGCTTGAAGTCCACCACGGCGGAATCCGTCGGCGCCCCGGCAACAACGGGTCCGGCTAGGAAGTCATATCCCGAGCTCGGAGGCGGCAGACCGAATTTAATGAACGTGGCATCGACGGGAAGAGCGTTGTAGATGTACCCCATGCTTCGCACCGTGTCGCAACCCGTAAGGTCATCAAAGGCGTCCCCAAGATCGATGTCGGACCATTGACAGACGAACATACTGTCAAGATAGAACGCACCGAGTGTACCGCCGCCGACATCAACGCCACCCTTGTTCGTTATGCGCAGTCGGTCGAAGTACACATTGCCCAGCGCGTCCGTTCGCTTATAGGCGAATCTTGTGCGCTGAAACTCCAGACCAGTCGGCTCCGATCCTTCGAAGGCCAATGACCTCGAGCGATCCAGGTCGTTATAGGCATTCCACATCACCTGGTCAGCAGGCGTGCTCGGATCAGCACCGGCAACACCCGGCTCGTCATAGTTGCCCGAAATCAGGCTGTCAACCGTGAAATCAGTCCCGAACGCCGGAGGAGGATCATACTTCCCGTTCTTGTTCCGATCGATATACGGTGCGCCTTTATCAACGGGCCATTCCTTCCAGTCCGTCGCATATTGCGCCTTGATGGCCTCGACCTGCGTCGTCGTCACCTGATCGATCCTGACCAGCTCATACGACGTCTGAGCGTCGGAGCGCAGCTCACTTTCGGCCATTGATGCGTAGTCTCGCCGTATCCTGTACATGCGCACATCGGCAGCATTTGGATCGGCTGCAAGGGCCGACGCCCCTTGACCCGTCACATAGCCAGCCTTCGTTCCGACGCCATATGTGCCTCCACCGACGCGTATCGGCTTGATAGAGGG
>CAYHRX010000341.1:0-4412 GCA_964359075.1 uncultured Chitinophagales bacterium | reverse complement strand
CATGTTCAACCTCTGGCTGGATTATCCTTCCCATCTGGAAGAAGTCCAGATCGTGAAGTCAACCACGAGCATGTTCGCTCCACAATTGAACCACGTATTGAGCGGGCGCGAGATCATGTTCTATCAGGACCTCGTACGCCGGGTTCCCGTTGCAGACAACGTGATTGAATTTGCTGTCCGCCTGACAACGCGTTCACGTCCTAAAGCCGACCAGACGCCGAAGTTTGTAGCGGACTGGCTCAGTTGGGGCGCTGGTCCGCGGGCATCGCAGTACCTCATCCTCGGCGCAAAGACACGTGCAATCATTTCCGGACGTCACACGCCGGACATCGACGATGTACGCATGCTTGCACGACCCGTGCTTCGTCACCGCATCGTCCCGAACTTCAATGCCGAAGCAGACGGTGTGTCGGCAATCGATATTGTTGATCGATTAGTAAAGGAAACGACGTAGGGGCTTCGGACCATTGGAAGTGGCTCGGCACAATCCGCAACCTCCAATCTGAAATCTCATTCATGCCTCATATCGAACTTGGTTTCTCCACCTCCGCATTCATCATCATCCTGCTGCTTGTTGCCGCTGTTGCCATTTCGTATTTCATCTACCGTTACACACTTCCCCCCGTCACGCCATCCAAGCGAATTCTTCTGACCCTGCTTAGGGCGGGCGCCTTGTTCCTCCTGCTCGCATTCATGTTTGACCCACTTCTGAGACTCATCTTCACGTCGGAGGAACGGCCTGTGCTCGCTGTTCTCGTCGACAACAGCAAGAGTATGAGGATCGCGGACAGGATATCCAACAGGAAAGAAGACCTGCGCTCTGTTTTCACGTCCGGTATTCTCAGGGAACTTTCTGGGCACGCGGAAGTCCGCTACTACACATTCGGCTCACAGCTCCAGCACGCCTCGGCTGCGGGCATCGACACGTTTCCACTGAACGAAGATGCGACCGATATCGCCGCCGCATTGCGCGCACTCTCGAACGAGAAAGAACAGCAGAACATCCATGCCGCTCTTTTGCTGACCGACGGCACGTACAACCTTGGACAGAACCCTGTCTACGAGGCAGAACGGCTTGGCGTCCCGTTGTACACAGTAGGCATTGGTGATTCATCAGAGCAGAAGGACGTGGTGATTACGAGGATAGCAGCAAACGACCTGGTCTACAATGAAACACTGGCGCCGGTGGACGTGACGATCAAGAGCTCAGGCTACACCAGCGAGCGCGTTGAAGCAGTGTTGAGTGAGGGATCAAAGGATCTCGACCGCAAAACGGTGATGCTTGGCTCCGGCACACGAGAGTATCCCGTTCAGCTGGCATACACTCCCGAAGGTGAAGGATTGAAGAAGTACTCTGTCAAAGTCTCGTCCCTGCCGGAAGAGCTTACGGCCAGGAACAATCAGCGATCGTTCTTTGCCAGAGTACTCAAGAGCAAACTGCGAGTCCTGATTCTCGCGGGATCGCCTTCTCCCGACTTGTCCATCATCAAGCAAACTCTCACCGAAGAGAAGAATCTGCGGGTACGCTCATTCACGCAGAAGATCCCGGGCGGCTTCTACGAGGGCACGCTTTCAAGTCAGCCGTTCGACTCGGCGGATTGCATCATGCTCATCGGGTTTCCGACTCCCTTGACCAACAGCGCAACGCTTGACCTTGTAACCGCAGCAGTAACCCGGCAGTCGAAGCCGGTATTCTTTGTTGGTGGGAAATCAATCGACTACGCCAAGCTTCAGGCACTGAGCAGCGTCTTGCCATTCACCGCCATGAATCTCTCCACAGCGGAGGACTACGTCTTCTTCCAGCCGGCCGATGCACAGCGATCCAACCCGATTCTCATGGTCTCGCAAAGTGAAGGGGTGGGCGCATGGAACAGGCTGCCGCCGATTTTCAAAACACAGACTGCGTTCAAGGCAAAGCCGGAAGCAACGGTACTCGGCTTCTCCCGCGTGCAGGGTGTTGTCCTGGGTGAGCCGCTCATGCTGACTCGCAACGTGAACAAGCAGAAGTCGCTTGCGGTTCTTGGCTATGGGCTCTGGCGATGGAGATTGATGACACAGACAACTCCACAAGCAGAAGGGGTGCTTTCCATCTTTCTCTCCAACAGCATCAAATGGCTGACCAGCCGTGAAGACTCTCGCCCGGTAAAAGTAGCCACCACCAAGGAATCGTACACACAGAGTGAGCCGGTCGAGTTTATCGGTCAGGTGTACGATGCCAGCGCCCAACCTGTTGACAACGCACAGCTCCGGGTCACGGTGAGGCGGGGAGAGAAAGAGTTTGAGGCGATCCTCCGACCAATCGGCAGCGGACGGTACGAAGGCGCGATTGATGGCCTCACAGAGGGGGATTACACTTTCAGAGCAGCCGCACACACCGACGGGCAGAACCTGGGTGATGACAATGGACGGTTCACGGTTGGCGAGCTGAATCTTGAGTTCCAGGATACACGCATGAATGCACAACTCCTGCGGCAACTTGCCAGTCGGACCGGCGGAAGGTACTACACACCTGGCACACTCTCGGGGGTTGTACGGGACGTCTCCTCGCAGCCTTCATTCACTTCAAGAGAATCTGTGCGCACAACGGCGATCGAGCTGTGGAACTGGAAGTACTCACTCATCCTTATCGTGCTGCTGCTGGGGTTGGAGTGGTTTATTCGGAAGAGGGGCGGGATGCTGTAAGGTGAAGACGTGGCTCCTGAATTGGGACACCATCCATCACGCCCTTGAAATCCGATTGGGTCTCATGCGTCGCAAAGCCGCCAACCACGGTTTCTTTCTTTCCTCGCGTCTTGGCAGGAGACCTCTATGTCGGATTTGAGAACGCCCCACACCGCTTGACACTTTGGTTCTCTTTCCTTAGCATGCAGCCATACATAAGGAGGTTATCTGCCATGCGTGCCTTCAGGACTCGTTCCCGTCGCTGGTCTCTCCGTCTGACTCTCGCCTTCTCCTCTTTCGTCATGTGCACTTCAGCATCTGCTCAATGGGCTGGTGCTTCACGAGACACACTTACACGCGACCTGTTCAGAGATGAGAACACAATGCAATCACTGGCTGTCGATGCTGTCAATACTCTCCATGCCGTTTGGCAGCGCGCCATTACAGGTGGCTGGCGCATCTTCTACGCCAGGAAGCCAGATGGCAGCGGTTGGGCTGCACCGCGCGAGGTGGGAGACTCCTCACAATTCTCCAATCAGTCGGCACTGGCGGTGGACTTCACGACCGGAACGCCCCATATTGCCTACCGGGCAAATTATGCATCCAACGATGAGATCGTCGTTGCCAAAGACTCTGCTGGCTCCTGGCGCAGGTTGCGGCTGACGACCAACAGCACGCAGGACCTCGCTCCAACAATCACCGTTGATAGTCTTGGGCGCGTGCACGTTGCATGGATCGGACAAGATGCGTCCAGCAATTGGAAGATCATGTACGCAACAAACACCGGCGGGGGCTGGCAAGCTCAGCTTCTCACCATGAGCGAGCTCGGTCAGTTTGGGAGCGGGGCATTGCCGTTCATCGCTGTAACATCATCCGGACGCACACATATCTTCTACCGCGGCGGCAGCTACACGGATTATCACATCCATCACGCCTCAAACTCAGCCCCCGGCGACACAACATGGACGTACGAGATCATCTCCACGCCAAACGCCAATGACTTCTCCGCCAGCGCTGTCATTGATGCACAGGGAACAATCCACCTCCTTGCCAGTGGCAACGACGGCTTTGGTTTTCCACCGCACGTGTACTATTTGAAGAAAAGCGGGAGCGGGAGTTGGACAACCCCGGAGCTTGCAAGCGTGGGAGGAAACGGCTGGGGCGGCTTGCTTGTCATCGACAGGTTCGGGAAAGGACACATCACCTGGAACGAAACGAGCGGTAACATCTACACCGGCAATCTGTTCTATGCAACCAACAAGACGGGAGGTTGGTTGAGTACATCTATTCTTTCAGACGGAAAGACGTACAACGGTGTGCTCACGGTCGATGGAACCGGCAAAGGACACGCGCTCGCGTATAACGGCGCAACGTTCGCTACACAGGAGATCATCGTCATCCACTCAGCCGGAAGGTTGACGGAAGTTGCAGGAGAAGACATGTCTCAACCCGATCGGTTCACTCTGGATCAGAACTACCCGAACCCGTTTAACCCAACTACAAGAATCGGATTTCGGATTTCTGTCACTCGCGGTGTACGATGTGCTGGGCCGCGAAGTAGCGACGCTCGCAACCGGACACATGGAACCCGGCTCGCACTCCGTCACATGGGATGCGACGAACTTCCCCAGCGGCGTTTACGTGTACAAACTACAAGTTGGTGACGTTTCCACATCGAGGCGTATGCTCCTGCTCAAATGACTGCCAGCAGATCAATACAGTGTTTTCTTCTGTTCATACTCCTTGCAGCG
>CAYHRX010000340.1:0-4424 GCA_964359075.1 uncultured Chitinophagales bacterium | reverse complement strand
GCGGTGATCGTGAGATTATCGGCGTTCTTCACAAACGCATCGTTGTCGATCGTCGTGTTATCGATAAGTACGTTGGTGATTGACGGAGGCGAATCATCCACCACTAACTCTGTGCCGCCCGGCGGATCAACGACGATCGGGAGAATTGGCACGTTGTTGGGATCTCGCATCAGGACGCCGGAGACAACCAGCGTACTTGTCCCCGCCGATACTCCTTTGAATTGCATCGTGAACAGCGAGCCAACGTATGGTATCGTAGGATTTCCAACTCCTGTCGCGCCCAGAAGCGCCTGACTGACATGCGCAGAGCTCCCCGGCAATCCTTCGTACGCAAAGAAGCTCTCACCGCCGGAGCTGAAGAACGAACCTTCCAATGGTCCTCCAACATCGGGAATGCCGACATCGTTACTCCAATTGAGGCTCAGATCCACTCCCTTCACGTATGCGCCTGCCGGAACCAACGCCATCACTGCCACACCTACTGAGGAGTTAAGCGACAGGTAATACGTTGTGGGGAAAACTGAAACCGTCGCACCTGTCGCGTAGCTGTTCGAGTAGTCCACAAGTCCTTGGAATCCCCCGGGATTTGGCGATGACTGACCGTCGAACCAGTTGTACCGGGCGTCGAGCGTGTCGATCGGTTGCAGGTTCCTGACATATCGTTGGTTCGCCGGCGTACTGCTCAAGACGTTGAAGTTCATCTTTGTCGTTGCAGCGTCGTTGATGACCATGACGCTCCAGAGCGTCGGATTCAGAAGTGTGTTCCCTTGGATGAGCGTGCCGCCTCCGTACCTCGCCCCTGCAGCAGTGGACACATCGATGTTGATGACATTATCCCGGATTGTGTTTCCCGTGATCGTGTTTCTTGCGGAGCGGGCAACATAGATCCCGGTCCCGCCAGCCTCCCCGGACGGCTGCCACGTGTTGTGGTCGTAGATCGTATTCCCTTGAATCAGGTTCTCATCTGCAGTAGCGAGAATGATTCCGTACTGGGCTCGGTCCGTAAGATTGCGTGAGTTGACACCGTTGTTATACACAGAGTTGTTGAGAATTCGGTTCCCGCTCGAAATCTTATTGTTGTCGAATGAACCGACAAAGATCCCATAGTGGTCGTTGCCGTGGACAACATTTCGGATGATGGTGCTGCAATCGTTGTCGCCCTCGAGCATGATTCCGTTGCCATTCTGCGCCCCTGTAGCAAGGTTGGAGTATATGATGCAATCTGCAATCAACGTGCTGTCCGTTTCTCCCCAGATGCCGTTGTTTCCATTCGTGATGGAGAACCCCTTGATGGTGTCCCGATTGGCATTGGGCGCAACAAGCGTGATGCAATTCCCAGCGTCGTTGCCATTGATGGTCGTGGCGGTATTCCCTTCACCGATGAGGTTCACCGGTTTGTCGACGAAGATGTTCTCAGTATACGTTCCCGCAGCCACATGAACAGTCCCGCCAGCGGATACTGCATCAACCGCCACTTGAATTGAGTTGTAACCCAGACTTCCATGCCCACAGTTGCCACTCGGGCACACCCATACCTCGGGCGGATTCGTATCAAACTGACTTGGACCCGTCTGTGCAACGACATTGATGGTGAATGTCAACAACATCAGAAGAGTCGTCATCAGCGCACTCCCGACGGTGAGTTGCTTGGTGTGTTTCATGGATATCCCTGTCTGAAGGCCTCCAGCTTGCAATGTCACCAAACACACACCTCTGAATCCGCGTCTACATGCACAGCGGATCCAGAGGTACTGAAATATGAAGGACGGAGATGTTACTTCAGCATCGTCATCTTCTTGATGCTGGCGAACTCTCCTGCACGCAGGACGTAAAAGTACACGCCGGATGCGACGTACTGCGAACCATTCCACTCGACCTTGTAGTAGCCGGGCTCTTGCACTTCGTTGACCAAAGTTGCAACCCTCTCACCTATCACACTGAACACTGCAAGCTCCACATGGACAGGTGCCGGTAACTGGTACTGAATTGATGTTGCCGGATTGAATGGGTTCGGGTAGTTCTGCGCAAGCGCAAACGTCGTTGGCAACTGAACAACCTCGTTACGCAACAAAGGATCGAGTTCCGTGTTATCACCCTTCCGCACCGATGCAGCTTCAATGCTCACCCTGGCTTCGCCTGATTGGAGGACCCTGAAGCGGACAGTCGCCAGATCACCGGAGTAATCTACAGTCCGGTCGATACCCAACACTGCCTGATCAATGTGGATGATGTCGGATTCTTCACTATGGTAGAGGAACCCCTGATCGCTCGACCCAAACAGCCTCCCCTGATCCACTCCATCTATCCGGAGATACTGCGGATCGAACTTGAGCACAACCGAGGTACCTTTGATTGGCCGACCGTCGTTGGCCAGGTAAAGCGTGACGACAAAGTTCTCTCCGGTCGAGACCACCTTGTTGTTACCGTGCAGCTCAAGGGCCAGGTCCCTGGCAAGAACTTTGTGTTCAGGAGGCTCAAGTTTCGGGGCAACGTTGTTGTAGTTCATCGAGAAAATCATCAGGTCTTCGAAGTCGATACGACCGTCCGGGTCTGGCAGGCCAAACCGATGCCGCGCGCCGTAGGTTTTGTTGGCCACAGTCGGACCGAAATCTGCTTCTGCCGCGTTTGGATCGAGGATGGTCCATGAAGGTGATGTGCTGAAGTAGAGCCTCGAGAACCAGAAGAGATCATTGAAGTTCGTCCGCCCGTCGTAACCGCCTGACCCCGGGATGTACGTTCCGGTGCCCGAGCCGATGTCGCCGGGGTAGTAATTCGTCGACTTGTCCGTGCCGGACACATCGAGTGGAGCGTAGTTGCCCGCCCAGTCAATCGCGAACAGGGAGTAGTAGTAGATGTTGCGAGCTGCAATGTTGTGGATTGTCGATACTGCTGGTGTTGCGATCGGAGCTGCGCTGATGGCCGTCCCCTCAGATGGTGTTGCCGGAGAGGTCGGCTCGCTGCCACCATATGTCGGGTAAGTCCATGTGTTGTAGCGTATGACGACCCCCCTATAGTTGGCGTCTGTGCCTGCCGTCCAGTTCAGCGTCACCTTCTCATGACCGCCGGGTGACACGACCTTTGCAGTCAGGCCCGTTGCCACTGTTGGTGCGGTATTATCCGCGATGATGTTATCGCTGCTGCTGCCTGAATTGCCGGCAAGGTCTGCGGCTGCCACTGCGACCGTGATGGTCCCGTTGGCAGGATTGCAGACCACATTGTTCAGTGTCCAGGTTGCGACATTGCTGGCGTAACTGGAAGGATTGACCGCGACACCCAGAGAGAACCCGCTCAGGTTCGCCGTAATCTCTGACGCTGTCAATGCGGCGTCATCGGTCACAGTTGCCGTGATCGTGATGTTGTCCGTGTTCTTGACATAGTTGTCGTTGTCAATGCTCGCGTTGTGGATGAGCACGCTCGCAACTGTCGGAGCCGTCCCGTCCACAATAAGTTGGACACCGCCAGGGGGATGAAGATCTACCGGCGTAATGGCAATATTGCTCGGGTTGCGAAGCTGCACACCTGAGAGTGTCAGTGTGCTTGTCCCCGCTGCCATGCCTTTATAGTTCATCATGAACAACGTACCTACGTACGGTAGTGAAGTATTGCCAACACCACCGCTGCTCAAGAGTGACTGGTTCACACGCACCGAGCTGCCTGAGAGTGGATTGACCGCAAAGAAGCTCTGTCCGGCTGAGCTGAAGAACGATCCTTCTGTCGGCGCGCCCTGATCCGGAATCTGCGCATCATTGTCCCAGCTCAACGTCACATCTGATCCCTTCGCATAGATGCCTGCTGGTATCAATGCCATGATCGAGACGTTGACCGAGGAGTTCAGCGGCATGTGATACACGGACGGGAACACCGCAACCGTTGCATTGGTCGCATAGTGGCTGGTGTGGTCCACCGCACCGCTGAAATCACTTGCTTCCGGCGGATTCTCACCACCAAACCAGTTGTACTGCGCATTCAGTGTTCCTGACGCAGCACTGTTATTGACGTACTTGTTACTTGTGGTGGCGGTGCTGAAGACGTTGAAGTTCACGGAAGTCGAAGGTGCATCCGACGTGACCTTCACGCTCCAGAGGCCGGGGTTGAGCAGCGTGTTGCCCTGAATGATGTTGCCGCGGGCAGAGCGCGAGCCAGCGCTGGCCCAGCCAACGAGAATGTTCAACTGGTTGCCCGAAATCGTGTTGCCCGTGACGTTGTTCTGTTGCGAACCTATCAGAGACACACCTGCACCCGATGGGTGACTAGAAATGGTGTTGCTGGTGATGAGGTTGTAGTCAGAGTTCGTCAGGGCAATGCCGCTGCCGGAACTGGTGGAAATCACGCAGTTGCGTATCACGGAACTGCTCGTCGTTCCGGAAATCCCATCCGTGACGCCCGAGATGGTGAATCTATCGATGCTGTTCACGGTCGCTCCA
>CAYHRX010000339.1:0-4444 GCA_964359075.1 uncultured Chitinophagales bacterium | reverse complement strand
CGTGTCCACGTTTGCACGCAGGTAGATCAGCAAATCCGGCGGACGCAGATATTCCGTCATCACCTTGTAGAGCTCAACATAGTTCGTGTAGTCCCGGCCATCCATCTTCCCGATCTCGTAGAGGTTCCTCGCGAAGATCTCGGCATCTTCATAAATTACCCTGTCCAGAATGACAGACTCCGGTCCCTCCGTGATTGCCTTGTGGCTCTGGAACCGGTTGGAGAGGAAGTACACCTGCAGGTTGAAAGACCAGCGGTTCATATCGGCGTAGAAGTCGCTCAGGTACGGGTTGTCTGCCACCGACTCAAAGAACGGCTTCCAGCCGAAGTGTTGACTCAGAAGTTTTGTAAGAGACGACTTGCCCGCCCCGATGTTGCCGGCGACGGCGACGAAGTACTTCTTACGGTATCTTCGATCTGCTTTCTTCTTTGTGTTCATTCGTGTCCTTCCTGCCAGACAGGCGGGCGTGGATGATTTGATAGAGAGCGACAAGCCCGTCGATGGCCCGTGGACCGGGCCGTGAGACGAGGTCGGCATCAATCCGGAAGATGCGGTTCTCGCGCACTGCCGAGAGTGTGCGCCATTCCGGGAAGAGCGAAACCAGCTCCGATGTATTGGTAAACACTCCCGACATAACGATGATGGCGGCAGGGTTGGCTGCGACAACAGCTTCTCGGCTTAGCGTGGGATAGGTCAATGGAGCCGATGCCGCGATGTTCTCTCCACCCGCCATCTCAACCATCTCTGCGAGAAACGTCTTGCTGCCCACGACGATGAGTGGCTGCAGCGAGACAATGAGAAGGACTCTCGTCTTCTGCTTCGCCACCGACCTGATGGAATCCTCACGGTGGCGCATTGTACGAGTGAGCATTGCCGCGGTGGCAGTGTTTCCGGTCAGCCTCCCCAGGTCGTCGATGGACTTATGAATCCCCGCCAGTGTGCGCGGGTTGGTGACGAACACCGGGACGCCGATGCTGAGCAGCTTGTTAAAGTCCTCACGTACGTTACCTTCCATGCTTAACACTATCAAGTCCGGCTTCAGGCTGATGATGGCTTCGATGTTTGGATTGGTCATGCCGCCAACGCGACTCTTCTTCGTTGCCTCAGGAGGATGGTTGCAGAAGTCCGTTACGCCCGCAACCTGATCACCGGACCCGATGGCAAAGAGCGTCTCAGTGATGCTGGGGGCGAGGGAGATGATGCGGTGAGGAGTGGATGAGAGCGTGACCGTACGGCCAAGGTCATCAACAACCGAAACCTCAGCCTTCAGCGTGCTGAGAGTAACAACGGATCCAACAATGACCGAGAAGAGTCGAGGAAGGAGTTGCATGATTATGAAAAGTGCAGCCGGTATTCAGAGAATTCTTCGTCAATATAGGTTGATGGGAGCCGAGATGCAAGGAGAGCCGTTGATTGACTTTCCTTCCTTTTTTGTGGAAATTGGCGCAGGCGAAGACAACCACAGAGACGCTGAGACACTAAGGGAAAGAAGAATTGGATAAGTTTGTCATTCAGGGCGGGCGGAAGCTCAACGGAACCGTGACTATCAGCGGCGCGAAGAATGCAACGTTAGCACTCATGCCGGCCGCACTTCTTGCAAGCGGGACGTCCCGTCTGCGCAATACGCCCGTGCTTCGCGATGTGAGCACCATGGCCACTCTGTTGAAGTCCATGGGGATGAAGATCGAGTTGAAGGATCACCTTCTCACCCTCGACACAACATCGGTGAACAAGCAGGAAGCGCCGTATGAACACGTAAAGAAGATGCGTGCTTCTGTCTATGTGCTTGGACCATTGCTCGCCCGGTATGGTCGGGCGAAGGTGTCGCTGCCGGGTGGTTGCGCCTGGGGGCCGCGTCCCGTTAATCTTCATATCGAAGGAATGAAGAAGCTCGGCGCTTCAGTTGAGTTGAAACGAGGCTACATCCATGCGAATGCAAAGCGATTGACGGGAGCCCGTATTCATTTTGATGTCTCAAGTGTCGGAGCGACTGGTAACGTATTGATGGCCGCGGTGCTGGCGAAGGGGACAACGCTCATTGAGAACGCGGCGATTGAGCCGGAGATTACTCAACTTGCCGAGTTCCTTCAAGCGATGGGTGCGAAGATCCACGGTATCGGCACCAACCGGCTTGAGATCGAAGGTGTGGATGACCTGCATCCGGCGGATATCGAGACGATACCGGACAGAATAGAGGCGGGGACATTCCTTGTTGCAGGAGCAATCACACGTGGCAACGTAACAATCATGAATGTCATCCCGGATCATTTCTCGACGCTTCTTGCCAAGCTCGAGGATACCGGATGTATCATCCGCAGGAACGCCGACACAGTTACACTCTCGTGTCCGGATGGGATCAGGCCGGTTGACGTCACGGCGACGATCTACCCGGGCTTTCCAACTGACATGCAAGCACAGTGGATTGCACTGATGGCTGTTGCCGGCGGCACATCTGTCATTACCGATACGATCTATCTGGATCGCTTCAAGCATGTGCCCGAGTTAATCCGTCTCGGTGCTGACATTGAGATGAAGGAAAACGCCGCACTTGTGAAGGGCGTGAAGCAACTGACGGGCGCGACAGTGATGTCGACAGACCTGCGCGCATCCGCCTCTCTCATCCTCGCCGGCCTGGTTGCTGAAGGTACAACAGAGGTCCTGCGTGTCTACCACATCGACCGCGGCTATGAGGCTATTGAGAGGAAGTTGCACGCGCTCGGCGCGGATATTCGGCGGGTGTCAGGCGAAGAGTTCTAAATTAGCGAGTCACATACTTCACTACGATGTCAATTCTGCGTTCCCCCGGCTCAATCGTTGCGGCGCTTCTTTATGCCACGGTCTCGCTTGTCTGCACACAAGTTCCCCTCATCAACTACCTCGGCTATGAATTCTCCGCGCTCCTCGGACTCCTTTCCTCGTTCATTGCGGGATTGCTTACGATCAGGCTTGTCAAGGATGCGTACCTGGCTGAGTATCCATCGGACGAAGGGCGCTACCAGAGGGCTTTGAACGCGTTCAAACAGGCCCTGATGTTGAACCTCCTGTTGCTCGTCATCCCGTTTGTCGTCATGCTTACCAACGCACTGTTCGTGAAGAACTGTTCGTTGCTTCAGGGACTCGGGTTCTTCATTCTCATCCCCGTTGTGAGCGTGTGGTTTGGCTCGGCGCTTGGGTTTCTGTGTGCAGTGCATTATCGCCGTTCGAAGACGCTGTTCTTCGTCTACGGTATATTTCTCCTCCTGTATAGTGCAGCTATCGGCTACTTCACGCCGGCGATTTACTCCTACAATTTTCTGTACGGCTACTTCCCTGGACTGACATACGATGAAGCGCTCGGACTTTCGTGGACGCTTGTTCTCTTTCGGATCTGCACGATTCTTGCTGGGGCAGTTCTTGTGTGGATGGTATCCCTTCTTGTGAAGCACTGTACACCTGCCGACAGGTCGTGGACCAAAGGCATCACATTGTTGAAACAGCTTATTAATGGCCGGAGGCAGTTCATGACCGCTGCTGTCGCACTTGTGGTCGCGCTTGTCTGGCTCTTTCGATGCGAGCTGGGATTCGAGTCCACAAGCAAGTTCATTCAGGAGCAGCTGGGCTGGCGGCATGAGACGTCACACTTTGTCATCTTCTACTCCCGGCAGTCGTATGATGATGAAGAGATCATGTGGATTGCCGCCGACCATGAGTTCCGGCTGAAGCAGGTCACCGATGCACTCTACATGCCGCTCCATGGGAAGCTAGAGTCGTACGTTTACCCTTCGTCGGAGGCGAAGCAGCGATTCATCGGGACCGGCACAACAAATATTGCCAAGCCGTGGAGCGGACAGATCCACATCACCAAGCAGTCTCTTGATGGAGCGCTGAAGCACGAGCTGGTTCATGTGCTGGCTGCACCGTTTGGCTTGCCGGTAATCAAAGCGAGTTTGAGCACGGGACTCGTTGAAGGTCTCGCGATGGCAATTGAATGGGACTGGGGAAACCGCACGCCGCACCAGTACGTCGCAGCGATGCGCAAGTTCGGCGTCATGTCTGACGTGAGGCCGCTGATGTTGCTTACTGGCTTCGCGTCGCAGGCCTCATCGGTGAGTTATGTTGTGTGTGGCTCGTTCTGCCGGTTCCTCATCGACCGCTACGGCATGCGCAAGATGATGCAGGTGTACATGACAGGGGACTACAACCCGATCTATAGCCGTTCGCTTGAGGAGCTGATCAGTGAGTGGAACGGATTCCTGGATCGCATCACTGTGCCGGAACAGGACCGTGACGCGATAGACGTGATCTTCCGCCGTCCACCGATTTTTAAGAAGGTGTGTGCCCGCGTGATTGCCGAGCGGAACATCAAAGCGCGCAAGAAGTTCGAGGAGAAAGAGTACACGTTGGCGGAAGCCCTGTACGGTGAGTCGTACCAGGAGGGGAGAGGCTACGAGGCGTTCAGCGGTTA
>CAYHRX010000338.1:0-4451 GCA_964359075.1 uncultured Chitinophagales bacterium | reverse complement strand
CAAGATCCACTTTAGCTACACAGGAAACTGTCTCAACTGAGGGGTAAAGAACAAACCTATCACGCAGGTAGGTGAGGTACGAGTGAATCCCCAACTCCCACGTATCCCGGAACGCCTTCACCATCTCCGGCTCGGCGGTAAGGTCTTCGTCCCTACCGTCCTTCACGTCGCGCTTGTTCACAAACGGCTGGAAGTTTGAGCCATACTTAATGCCGTAGGGCGGGTCAATGTAGATCATCTGCACCTGTCCGCCGAGGCCCTCCTTTTCGAGAAGCGAATTCATCACGAGCAGCGAGTCGCCGGCAATCAGCCGGTTGCTCCAGTTGTGCCGGTGCTTGTAGAAGTCAATGGCCTCGCGTAGCGGCGGGTTCTCATCCTTGCCGGAAAAGAGCGACATCTGCTCGTAGTTCGATCCGTTTTTCCTCCGCACTGCTTCAATGATCGATCTTGGGTCAATCCGTTCGTGCACATGGAGCGAAACTGTGGGAATCTCAAACGAGGTATGCTCGGCCTTCCCAGCCCACACAAGCTGAGGATCAAGGTGCGGGTCGTACTGGTACTTCTTCTTCGGCTGTCCCGACTTTACATCCGGGTCAGTATCGGGCGTAACAAGTCCTACGGGCGGGTTGTTGACGCGCTTCTTGCCCTTATGCTCGTATTGCTCGATGGGTTTCTTGGAGGGTGATTGGCGCTTTGCCATTTGCTGGATACTCTGATTGAGCTGTTGGGTTCTGAACCGGACGGCAAACAAATACCTCCTACACGCCACTGAATTTACGAAACAAAACTGGAAAAGCAATAAACACAAAACCCGCGCATCCAATGGCGGGCTCGGCAATCTGTAGTCTGTAAGCTGTAAGCTGCAATCTGCAATCTTCCCTCAATACGCTTCCCCCTTCGGATCCCTGGTCATCAGATCATAGCAAGCGTCGTGCGGATCCTTGCCTTCGAAGAGCATCTTGTACACTTCATTGACAATAGGAGTTTCAACGCCCGCCTTCTTTGCCAAGTCTCTTGCCGATTTGGTCGTTTCCACACCCTCAGCAATCATCACCATTTCGGCGAGGATATCGGGCAGCTTCCTCCCCTTTCCAATTTCAACGCCGACATACCTGTTGCGGCTGTGACGGCTCATGCACGTCACCATGAGGTCGCCGATGCCCGAAAGGCCTGCAAAGGTCCGCGCTTGAGCACCCAACACAACGCCAACACGGGCAATCTCAGCGATGCCCCTTGTCATCAGGGCCGCCTTGGTATTGTCGCCCAGGTTCGCGCCGTCCACAATGCCGGCGGCAATAGCGATGACATTCTTGAGCGAGCCTCCAAGTTCCACTCCCCGTAAATCCGTGCTTGCGTACACCCGGAAATACGGTGTCATAAACGTGGACTGCACGAGCTTTGCCGTCTCAGGATCTGTAGATGCAGCAACGACGGTAGTGGCAATCTTCTGGCTTACCTCTTCCGCATGACTCGGGCCGGAGAGCGTGGCAATGCTTCTCATGTGAAGGTTCGGGATGACGTCATGCAGCATCTCCGACATCGTCATCAGCGTGCCGTTCTCGATCCCTTTCGCCACGTTGACAACGGTGATGTTCTCGAAGGGTAAGCCCTTCAGAGGCACCATCACACTGCGGACATACTGCGATGGTACGGCAGTCACCAGCATCTCGGCACCCTTCACCGAATCCAACAGGTCGCTGGTGACTATGATGCTCTCCGGGATTTTCACACCCGGCAGGAAGGACGGGTTCTCACGCTTCTTCAGAATGTCGTTCGTGTACTCCTCACGATACGACCAGAGAGTGACTTGGTGGGAGTTGCCTGCGAGCAGAATTGCTAGAGTGGTACCCCAACTGCCGGCGCCAAGGACGGTAATGCGCATGATGATTCAAGAACTGAAGCTGAACAGAGAAGTGTGTTACTTCGTAAAGAAAGGAATCCGCGTAATCCTACTCTCAGTGCCCGCCAGGAGACGCTGGATGTTCGAGCGATGTGTGAAGATGATCAGCAGTGAGATGGCGATACTGAAATAGATCAGTGTGTTGTACCCGCTGATGTCTACCATGAACACATTCTCGCGGAGGAACATGGTGAGCGGAAACGACACCGCAGCACTGAGCGAACCAAGTGATACGTAGTGTGAAATCAGCAAGACGATGAGGAAGACACCCAACGAGACGGCAACCTCCACGGGCGCAACGCCCAAGAGCATTCCACCAGCTGTTGCAATCCCCTTGCCCCCTCTGAAGCCCGCAAACAGCGTCCAGATGTGGCCGAGGATCGCCGCGCACCCGGCAATAATCTGCACCACAGTGAAGTCATCGAATGGGGTTTTGTTCTCAAACGGGATCGGGCCATACATGAGGCGGGCAATCACCATGCTTGCGAAAAGTCCTTTGCCAATGTCAGCCGCAATGACGAACACCCCTGCCTTCCAGCCTAACACACGGAAAACATTGGTCCCTCCCGCGTTGCCACTCCCATGCTGCCGGATGTCAATCCCCCGGCGAGCTCTTGCCACGATAATGCTCGTGGGGATTGAGCCAACGAGGTAGCTGAGTATTGTGATAATGGCTATTGGGATCATCGTCATCCTATCAAACAAGCGTGGGAAAAGATAGATATTGGCAGCGATACATGCAACATCTTTTTAGTGGCGACCACTGTCCGATTTCCTCTTTTTGAGAAGCATTTCGGCAAGCCGGAAGTCGTGGCGTGTCGTGATCTTCAGGTTCATGCGATCTCCTTCAACAATGCGAACCGGAATCCCGATCCGCTCCAGGAGCGATGCCTCGTCGGTTCCCTTGTATCGTGACCTCCTTGCCGACCTATGTGCTTTCACCAGAAGCCCGTACCTGAATCCCTGGGGCGTTTGAACAGCCCACAGCTTCTTCCGATCCAGCGTGCACTCATAGAATCCTCTCTTCCCCTCCATCTTGATCGTGTCACTTATTTTCACGCCAACAACAGCCGCGCCATACTTCGATGCTGAAGCGATCACGGCATTGATGACTCTCATGGACACAAGAGGACGGACGGCATCATGCACCAGGACGATATCCGGCGCCGATGAAAAGGCCCGCAGCGCATTCCAGACGGACTCCTGGCGTTCCTCCCCACCGGCTACGATTCGGGAAACCTTCGTGCACTCCATGCGCCTTGCCAATCGCTCGACACGAGGAACATATCCGGCGGGTGATGCCACAACGATCTCTTTAACCTGTGGAATGTCTTCAAAGATCGCCAGCGTCCGCTGCAGAATGGGAATACCGTGCAGAGGAAGGAACTGTTTTGGAAGTCTGCTGCCCAGTCTTGTTCCCCGCCCGCCAGCAGGAATAACGACGCCAACCCTAGGCATCTTTTTTCCCGAAGTATTCGATGACAAACGTGAACTCGGGGAACATCTTCGGGAGCTTCATGATGCTGAATACCATCACGCCAATCGCCATCCGGTCGATCCAGGATGACTGTGGCCAGCCGAAATGGACGGTGACGTGTTTGTGTGGCAGCTCGTATTTCAGGACGTACAAGAGCTCCGTAATACCCTCGTACAGAGTCTGGTTCGTGTTGGCAAAGCGGTAGTGGTTTGGCGTAAGGCGCGGCGGAATACCGGCACGCGGAGAGTAGAAACTTACATAGGCAACCCCCTGTTCGGAGCTGCTGACGGATTCTGCGGGACGCTTGAAGTAGATATCCAGCTTGTCGCCGGCACTGTCGGCAAGTGCGAAGACCATCTGTAACGGACTGTCGGTCTGCTCGATCACCACTTTCTCAGGGGCTCTTTGCCGGGCAACCCGGAACCCGACAAACAGGAACACCGCCGTTACAATCGACCAGAGGGCAATGCCGTAGGGTTTGGTGTAGCTGAGATAGACGAAACAACTCGCAAGGATGACAAACACAATGAGTGTCCCGATCCTAGAGGTATTGTACGCTCGTATCTCCTTGGTCCCAGTGAAATAGCGGTAGTAGAGCAGACTCCCCATGTTGATGGTGAAGCTGGCAACCAGCCCGAGCGCATACATCTCGGCCAGAATCTTCTGGCTCCCCTCCGTAAGCACGATAATGAACGAGAAGAATATCGCACTCAAGATATGGATCCGATAAAGAGACTGTCGCCGGTTGGTCTTAATGATCCAATGGAAATGGTATCGGTGTGCGACCCGCTCCATCAATTCGCTTGAGGCAACATACGCCGTGTTCACAGCCATGATCAAAGCAACGCTTGCGATGATGCCAACAACAACGCCAAAGGGGATCCCGTTGAGGTGGACGGCAAACTGCGTAATGAGGTCCGTTTCGTGTTCCACCGGATTCAGACCAGAGCTTAGCACAAGCGACGACAGCAGCGGCGTAAATAGCCCGGTCGTCACCGCCAGAAAAATATACGCCTTGCCAATATCCTTCCAGCTCTTCACAAGCCCGGCGGTTTGGACGACGGACTCAATGCC
>CAYHRX010000337.1:0-4459 GCA_964359075.1 uncultured Chitinophagales bacterium | reverse complement strand
CTGACCATGAGAAGGCGCTTATGCATATTCCTATATCAACGAACTATTGTACGGGCGTTTGACGGAACAAAATATGAGAATGACGGATTCGGATCGTTGAGTGCAATCGAGGAGTACTGAACCGACAACTGGCGTCCCTGGTTTGGGAACCTGACACGGATTCGCCTCGGGGCGCTCACCTGTTCATCCTCTTTGATGGAGGAGGAGACGGCTTCCATGACGACGTCATTGAATTCATCACGCATTTCATATTTTGTCACGAGCAGATACCGGCTATCCACCCAATAGCTGCACGTCCTGCTTCCACACTTGTACGAGAGGTGGAATGCATCATTATCGATTGAATAGCTTTGTAGTACAGAAGTGTCGGAAGGGAACGGGAACGATCCGGAGAAGGCCCCGACAACCTGGTCAAGCGAGAGATCGAATGGGATTATCGTCCGGAGTGCACCGGTGCTGGGCACGCCTGTGATGATGCGGTTCTCCATACTGTTGTAGATAAAGTATTTGCCGGCACTGATAAAGAGGGCCCCCAGATCAATGCCGAACGGGCCTTCGAATGTCACGAGCAGGGAGTCCGGCTTCTTGAGCGCCAGCTCGAACGCAGCGGTACCCGCAATCTCAGGACTCTCGAATGTCACGGTTCCCTTGCCAACCACGGAGTGGAGTTTATTCTGATGTTCTTCCACAAGCGAGATTAGTGTCCTGGCATCAGTAGCTTTGGTGTCGAGCAACACCTCCGAGCGCTTGGGTGCGCACGAAGCTATCAGCAGCAACGCGCAGAACGCAAGCAGCCATCGGAAGTTGATCATAACGAACCGCGGGCAATCTTGTCTCGCAACGCGACGTTGTTCTCATCCATCTTCAGCGCAATCTTCCACTGCTCCAGCGCCCGCTCAAGGTCCTTCATCTTGTAATAGACATCCCCGAGATGCTCGTGCACAACCGCGCTAACCTCACCTTTCTCGATCGCCTTCTTGATGTACATCTCGGCCTGCTTGTAGTCGCCAAGCCGGAAGTACACCCAACCGATGGTATCGAGGTACGATGTATTGTCGGGTTGTGCGGCAACGGCCTTCTTTGCCATCTCCAGCGCCCGCTCAATCTGGATATCGCGGTCGGCCAGACTGTAGCCGTAGTTGTTCAGGATGAGCGCATTGGTAGGATCGATCTTCAGCCCCTCTTCGTAGAGCCGATCGGACTCTTCGTATTTCTTCAGCCCATCGTACACCAAAGCAAGCTGACTGATGGCATTGATGTCCTTCGGGTTGATCTGGCGGGCTTTCTCAAGCACACGCACTGCTTCCTCGTTCCTGCCAACTCTACTATACGCGACGCCAAGGAAGAAGTTCACACGGAAGTCATCCGGCACGATCTTGATCGCCTTCTCGAGGATAGTCACGACCTCCTGGAAGTTGTTCTTCTCCAGAAAGACGGAGGAGAGATATACCCACGCATCGGCGTTGCCGCCGGAGAGCTCTGTTACCTTCCGGAAGTTCCTCACTGCCAGGGAATCATCGTGGCCGATGGCGCCCAGCGCACCGAGGAACCAGTACGGCCGCCAGTCGTCGGGGTGCTTATCAACGATGCGCTCAAAGATTCGGCGTGCGGGAGGATTCAGCGTCGAGTCTTTCTCCACCTGCCCGAAGTACACTTCTCCAACACGCAGCTTGGCATCAACACTCACGGAATCGTTGGAAAGAAGAACATCGAACGCCTTGTCCGCCTTGGTGTATTCCTTCTTCAATAGATGGACAATGCCGTACTCGCCCAGGTAGTCCAGATTGTCGGGGTAGCTCTCAACCAGCTCCCCGTAGAGTTTCTGTGCTTCATCCAGTTTCTGAGCGCGCAGGTACGCCTGCGCCAGACTCCGCTTCAGCTCGGCATTGCCTGGATCGAGGGCGAGCATTTGCTTCAGCGCGCCCGCCGACTTCTCGAACTGCCCCATCCGGTTGTACAACTCGCCAATCTGCAGCAACACATCCCACTCCGCTCCGAACCGCTGCACCATCACCTCAAACAACTCCAGCGCCTTCTGGGGATTGCGCACCTGGTACAGGCGGGCTAGGTTGTACCAGTTCTCGATGTTATTCGAGTCTCTCTTGACAATCTCCTCATATTGCTGCGCTGCAGCATCAAGCTCATACGCAGAGATGTAGCTGTTGGCAAGGCTGCGTCGATACTCAAGCCTGTCCGGATCGAGGCGCACAGCCTCCTTGCTATTCTCGATGGCGAGTGTGTGCTTGCCGAGTTGGGAGTAACACTTGGCAAGGGCAAAATAGATGGCGGGGTCCTTCTCGTACCGCAACGCATCCTGGTACTCAAGTACAGCCTGGGCAAATTCCCCTTTCATTTCATACATCGAGCCATCGACAAAGTGCTGCACCGCGGCATCATGTGCTGCCTGCGACGTGGAGTCCTTAACAACAGTCTTCCCACCCGTGTCCGAGACAGTCTCACCGGATGAAGAACATCCCTGTAGGAATAGTGCGCCCAAGGTAAAGACAACAGCAACAACAACGAAATACTCTCTTCTCACACAGCTTCCTTCCAAAGTTCACGAAAAATATACCGATTGGGGCGGTGAATAACAACACTGCGTTGTTTATCTACCTCCAATTCTATAAATTGGTCCTGGCCAACCGACTCTCCCCATCAGGACAATGTCACAAGAAACTGACGCACGAATAACTATCGACAGACTTCTTCGAGAAGCAGGCTGGGCTATTGAAAACAAAGCCCAGGTTTCTACAGAAGAGCCCACATCTGATGGGCGCTCAGACTACGTCTTGAAGAATAGTCGAACTCAACCCCTCGCAGTCGTTGAGGCAAAGAAGTTCTCCGTTGATCCCTACAGCGCGAAAGAACAAGCCAAAGCATACGCACAATCACTTGCCGCTCCATTCATCATCCTAAGCAACGGCAACGAGCATTACTTCTGGGATTACACCGATGGAGGCGATGCTCGAGCGATTATCGGGCTGCCAACTCCGGCGGACTTGGAAAGACGGGCCAACACAAAGCTACATCGGAGCGGCTGGCTTGAAGAATCCCTAAAGGCACTCACACTTGCTCACAAGTTTCGGTTCAAGGGGGAAGACATTGAAGCTCGACCGTATCAGTTGCGTTGTCTTCAGAAGGCTGACGAAGCACTGATTGCAAGAAGAAGGCGCATGCTGTTTGAGATGGCAACGGGAACGGGCAAGACGCTGACCATTGCAATGCTGATGAAAAGATGGTTTGAGGCCGCAGTCGTCTCAAGGGTGCTATTCCTCGCCGATCGTATCGAGCTGGCAAAGCAGGCCAAAGAAACCTTCGACGACTACCTGCGTGATTGGCCAACTGAACTCCTCTATGGAGGGAAGAAGAGTTTGGAGGGTCAAATTGTGGTAGGCACACTCGATACAATTGCAGGACAACTTGGCCCGGGTGGTTTCGGTCATGCGTACTTCGATCTCGTCATCACCGACGAGTGCCATCGGTCTATCTACAATACCCACAGAGCTACTCTCGCTCACTTCGACGCGATCCACATCGGGCTGACGGCAACACCCAACCCCGGCGAGCTACGATGGGTCAGCGAGCATGAACGCCAACTTGTGAAGAGCACGTACCTGTTCTTTGACTGCTGGGACAGCGCAAAGCAGGAAGGCAAACCGACGTTCGCTTACTCTATCCAGGAAGGCATCAACGATAAGTTTCTGGCGAACTACAAGATATACCTCGCTGAAAGCCGCCTGACATTCGAGGGAGCGACATGGGAAGATGAAGAAATCGCCTTCGTTGATTGGGGACGAACTGCCGAGTCAGAAGACCGGCTCAAACTGATCATCGAAGAGTACTTCAGGGTTGAAGAGGAAAGATCTCAGGAGCGACCACGGAAAACCATTGTCTTCTCCGTCTCGGAAAGGCAGGCTACAATCCTCGAACGAATGATCAATAAGCTACTTCCTGATGATGCATGCTTGCGTATTGCCCGACAGGTCAATCATTCACCTGAACAAGTGCGGCAGGATTTCGCCAAGAAAATCACGTGCTACTCGAACAATGGCAACCCGAAGCCAATCATTGATCAGTTCAAGTACGATCCACTTCCTGTCATTGCTGTCTCTGTTGATATGCTGGACACGGGCTATGATCATAAGGAAGTAGAGAACCTCGTTATGCTACGGCCAACCAAATCGGCAATCAAGTATGCTCAGATGCGAGGAAGAGGAAGTCGGTTGTGCCCACGAATCGGCAAGACAGATTTCCTGATCTATGACTTCGTTGGAAACTCTGAGGTCTTCAACGACCGCGAGAAAGAGTACCACCGACCAAAGGAATTCCCCAAGGAATTTGGAAGACCAAAAGTATCTGAACCAGAGCCGCCAAAACCTCCCCGTCCCTTCATTGAGATACCTACAGGCTCGCTCGAAGAAGAGTTCCGACGACGAGTGACGATCATCGTTGGACTGGA
>CAYHRX010000336.1:0-4465 GCA_964359075.1 uncultured Chitinophagales bacterium | reverse complement strand
GGGGAGATCAAACCGAATCTCCGTTGTGGGGTTGAAGGGGTTGGGATAATTGGGGTGCAGCGCATACGTGGCTGGAAGTAGGTTTACATCCGTTGATCGTTGTCTCACTACTTTCGCAAGGCTCGTATTTTGACCAGCATCGTAGAGGATCCAGCGCTCGACCTCGAAGTCGGTGGCCGGCTCAATGCCAAGAGGTTGTAGCCGTACCTTCACTTGGCGGTTGCCAAAATGCAGTGGCACATTCAGTGTCAAGACCGTATCTCTCACACTACTGAAGCGTCGCATCTCGGCCAATGTCTGGTCATTGCGCGCATCCTGGAGCAGCACGCGGAAGCCCGCCGCTGGGGGCAACTCCCCGCCAGCAGAAAACAGCACGCGCACATTGAGTGTTCCAATTCCCAAGAATGGGGTTGTCGCAAGAACCGATTCAAATTCAGTTCGACCCATCCGAAGCGTGTCGGGTAAGCGGCTGAACCCAATCTGAGCATTGTTGACATTCGCTTCCAGCAGAACGCACTGTAGTCTTCCCCGGGCAAACCGGGCAGTGCCACCTCGACCTTCTACGGTCGACATTGGGTCATCGCCTGGTGAAGCCCCTCGTATGACTTGCGAAGCCGTGATGGCGTACGGCGATAACGAACCACGGGAGAGTACCACCTCACTGTTAGTGGAGGCCGACCAACCGATACTTGCCATGGGATCGTAACCGGCAGCAAGGACTATGGGATCTGTCCATGCACTGTTGGACTGACCGGCGACTGAAACGACTTGGTCAGCGTCTTGCCAGGCAATGGCTACATCCAACGATGTATAGTGACCTGTGAGACTCGGGCTCTGCAGTTCCGAGCCGCCGAATTGCGGGCTCCATCTCATTTTGGGAAATTGATTCCATCCGCTCGTGCGATGCCTTTGGCGATACGTTACACTGGACGGCGACCACGGGAACCATCCATACCTTGTCACATACGCAATACCTGTTGGCGCAACATCTCCAAAAAGGGTCGCGATGGAAGGCGTCTGGTGAGTGACCATTCCTCCGGTAGCATCAACGATCTCAACAGCGCCGAGGACAGGAGGTGCAGCAACAGGGACTGCGCTGTAGTAAATGGTGTAGTTCTCTACCCAGGCGAGATGCCATACAGATTGTTGACCGGAAATGGGAGCCAGAGAGAACTGCGACACGCCTTGCCGCAACACCACGCCGTTGCTTGCGCCCTCTCCGCCAATCATCCACGATTGACCCACCATGGCGTACTGTGCGATGTCATAGTACACTACAAAAAGATAGGATTGGCCTGCCGAGGTCCCAGAGGCAATAACAGGATTTGCATAGAACTCTTCTCCGCTGAACATATACTCGATCCCATACCACTGTGAAATCTGGCCCGTCGCGATGTTCAGCGTCGCGTAGAAAACTGCGTGCTCATCTTGCATTACAGCCTCCCACACGATGTGAAGTGTCTGATCTTGATTCTGGTACGTAAGGGAGGGTGTACGGTTGATATAGGATGGGTCACCATCACTGACGAGCCGTTCGGGTAACCAAGTGGTGCCGCCATCGCCCGAGCTTGTCAAAAAGATTTGATTTGCAGACTCGTACACCATGTGGTAGGCGCCATTTGCGTCCCGAACAAGTTTGCGCTGGGTGCTGGGGGCAGTTACCGCACCTGATGTTGACTTGAGATGCAGCTTGAACGTTGCATAGAGCGTAGTGTGATTCTGAGGGATGAGTTGGCGCGGATTCGTGTACTTATCGGCGGAGTTATCGCTCCAGCCGGCGAACACCCAGTCGCCGGGTGGTGGGACGGCTTCGAGGAGAATCGGTGCAGACTGCATTTCAATAAACGTTCCGTTCCACGTCGAACCGACGTTGGTTCCGTTAATCTTGTATGTGCCGCCGCTGCCTGGCTCGACATACGATGCTTCTGTGATGCTGACGTTGAACCGTCTCGTGAACTTGGCTTCATAGGTTACACTTGCGTCCGCTGTGATCCCTATCTGACGAGTGGTGTTATACAGAGTACCCTGTCTCGTCCACAAGTTGTAGAAGACCCTGAAGTAGTTTTGAAAGTCTTGATCAATTGCTGCTGCTTCATGACTGGAGCCTGCTCCCCAAGTACGAGCTACAGGCGATGGCAATGACGCGTAATCAACCTCAATGATACCACCATTGTTGGGTAGATCATTTTGGACAGTGATGTTGTAGCTCGTGGGAGAAACGGTGTAGTTCACAACCAACCGGGCGCCTTGGGAAGTGACTCCTTGCTGTTTCACATCAATCATATGATAGCTTCCTTGTCCGGTTCCCCAGGTCTCGTCGTCACTGGTCTTCAGGGCGATGTAGAACTGATTGCCTGTGAGACTGTTTCCTATGGCAGTGCAGAAGGAACTCCCTTGAGGAAAACTGTAGGTAGTTGTCCCTTCAACCCCAGTAATGGGTTGTGTTGTATGATTATACTCGGTTGCTCCCGTTATGTTAGTCCACGTGGT
Organism: uncultured Chitinophagales bacterium; assembly: GCA_964359075.1. Taxonomy (GTDB): domain Bacteria; phylum Bacteroidota; class Ignavibacteria; order UBA10030; family UBA6906; genus UBA11986. The sequence continues at coordinate 1,975 of CAYHRX010000336.1, read as the reverse complement.
CACTGTACCGGGGAAAAAATCCGAGCCGGACAAGGGCTTAACCTGCCAAGTCACCGAGTTCGCATTGGGTTTGTCAGAGGACGCCAAGCTGCTTACATACAGCGTCGCGCCAGTAATTGTGGCATTATCGGGAATGCTGCTGACATCCCAACGGTACTTCATTCTGAAGCTCTCAAATACATAGCTTGGATTGTATCCGTCATTCCTACCTGTGTAAGCGTGGTCGGAGGTCATCAGATAGGTGCTGTACTGCACCGATCCTTGCGGGTATTCGTATCTTGTGATGCCCCGACCTTCGGTAAGATACTGGCTGTACTGGTCAGCGCTGGCAAGCGCGATACCCAACACCAGCACAATGGCTGCGACGAATGTTGATCGATTCGATAATCGCATAACGCTCTCCTTTCAATTTGAGTTTTGGTGAGAATTGTACTACGTTAGAGTGCAAATCGCACGGATGCATCAGGTTACCAGCCTCGATCCTTATCTATTTGCAAAACCGGCGGGGGGTGATGTTACAGCATCTCACCCCGTCGTTCGTTTTCCTGGTCAATATTCCCTCCTTGATTTATTTACCGTGAAGTACATAACTCTTCCCTGCACCGTGCCCTACGATGAAGGCTTCTACGCCATCGGTCCAAATCCCACTGTAATAGAAACTGCTCGTCAGGGATTGTAACTCGGTCAATTGTTTCCAGTCGCTGCCGTTGTAGTGGAAGACAATCCGTCCTGCGCCTACAGTGAATATGTTCTGCTCAGAACTCCCAAAGATGGAAAGAAGATCGTAGGACGGGCTATCGAGTATTTTCTCCCATCCTGTAAAACTCTTGACGAATACCCCTCTCCCGGCGGAATAGATTCTACCCGTTGGCTTGTCTCCCCAGAGAGAGTATCCCCCGAACGTATGGGGTGGGCCTCCGTATGTTTCGATGAAGGTATCCTCTAATCGCCACGAGTTTCCGTCCCAGTGAAATGAGTAGTGATATGTGGAATCATACAGCGGCGAAAACTTATAGGCGAGCGCAATCACATTTGATGGATTAATTCCCGCAAAATCTATGTAGAGTAGTAACGTGTCATTACCGATCAATACAGTTTGTTGATTTCTGATGTGATACAGTGACGGACCAAAGCCTCCTCCTGCCCACAAGTCAGAGGTGGCGGCCCCCCCTACAGCTTGCAAGATACCGCCGCGGGCACTTGGTATTTCTCGCCAGTTGTGACCGTCAAAATGGATGATGAGGCTGTAGTGAAACATCCTGCCGGTGAACACGTCCACAGAATCCCACTGTCCCACGGCGTAAATGTCATTTGGTGCAAAACCGTGAATGGCCGCGAGATCAATTGGTCCACGAATCAAGCCACCTTCCGCGGTCACGAGTCGCACCATTTGCCAGGAATGGCCGTCATAGTGGAACATTTTCCCAAACCCGCGCTCGTTGTGGCCCACAACGTACACGTTGGTTGGTGAGCTTCCCCAAATGTCTCTCATGCTTGTCTGGAGGCTACCGGGGGCTGCGATTGTATCTACAGTCCATGTGTAAGTCCGCGGATCCTTGCTCGTTGGCGGCTCTGGTGGTGTATCTTTCTTGCACGAAAGATAACACATGCTCACGGTTAGCGTGAGGATGAGGACGATCATCATTCCTTTCTCAGATGAACGAGTGCAAGTGTATTTTCCGTCAACGGGAGCCAGAAGCAGACCAACCGTTGCGACGTACTTGTCCATTCCAACTAACCCTTTCAAGAATTCTAACAAAGAGCAGAAGCAGAAGCAGAAGCAGAAGCAGAAGCAGAAGCAAGAGGTGGATCAGGTCGCGCGGGCATTTGGCCGTTGAAGGCAACCGTTAGTTTGCGTTCGCCGTTTTTCATCCCCGACTCGCTGCAATATAACCTACGCGAAGCCGTTTGTCAAGAGGACGAATTGCCTCATGAAAAATCGCGCTGAAAGGGCATCGTTGCCTCACGTGAAAAT
>CAYHRX010000335.1:0-4468 GCA_964359075.1 uncultured Chitinophagales bacterium | reverse complement strand
GAAGCCGAGAGCTTTCCGTGCGTATGTTCCGAAGAAACTGTTGGCGGTATCCGGGGTGAGGGGAGCGCGCATGCGGCCGTACAAGAACGAGATGCGGAAGCTACCCGGTCGCAGGTCCACGCCACCGCCCAGCAAGCGCGTGTCACCGAACGTCAGGTCGGAAAGCCGTGTGGAGAAATAGCCGCCGTGCAGCGTCAGCCATCCGAAGAATGTTGGACTGGCGCCGAACTGGTTGAATGGCTGCTGGAATGTCGCCTGTCGCGACGTGAGGTAGAGCTCGAACGGTATGCTGACGTAGTCGGAGAGGCTGAGCGTCGAGGTGATGACCGCACGCTGCTCGTTGTCTGGACGCCGTCCCGCGCCGCGGCTTGCGCCATAGAACTCGCTCGAGACGTTGACTGAGCCCTGGAACCTGACGAATGACTGTGCAGGCCCCTCCATCTGGCTAAAGAGAGTTGCTCCACTCACGACAAGAACAATCGCCAACCATGGGAGTCTATGCTTCAAGTATCGCTCTCTGTAGTTGTGTGGGGTTACTCCCGCCACAAAAGAAGTGGCGGGATGCTCATTCCAACAATAATTTTACCTTCATCCCGCAGTGCGGGATTCGGTACAATTAGTTGGAATGGCACTAGCGTAACAGCAAAAGCTTTCTGGTTGCGGCGAAGCTGCCTGCTTGCCCGTCCCGCTCCCGCGGGCACGACGGACAATCGATAGAAGTATACGCCGCTTGACAAATGCATTGCGTTGAATGGTACCTCATATGTTCCGGGCTGCTTCTCTTCACTCACGAGAGTTGCGACTTCACGGCCAAGCATGTCGTACACTCTCAGCGTCACGTGGGACCCCACCCTTCCCCTCCCCTCGTCATAGTCTTCACTCTGGGAGGGGAGGGTAAAAGCAATCGTGGTTGTCGGATTTCCGCCGAAGGCGGATCCGCCTGTGGCGGAGAACGGGTTAGGATAATTTTGTTCCAAATAGTACTCCATCGGCATGCTGCCTGTCCGTACGTCCATCGTCTGCGCGTACTTGATGGTGACGCAATCCGGGTTCAGACCAATGCTGTTGCCTGTAACATACACGGAGCCGCCGGCATCCAAGCTGGAATGATGGTCTGTTGGGTATCCTGGATGATTTGGTTGACGGACTGTCAAAGGGCAGTTCCCTGACGGAACGACAAGGTGAGGATGTCGTGAGAAGGAGCAGAAGAAGCGTATAAGATCACAACGCCTCCGAAATGGATGATGCTGCTGGAAGATTAACAAAAGGGAACCACTTAATCAAGACCTTTAAGTCGGGAAATCGAGGTCAGGACTTACGGCAAGGCAGGGAAGTTGCCAGCATCCTGGGCTATTGTGAGAGGGTAAAAGTATGCAGGTCTGACCGCAGCGTCGTCTCGTCAGGCAGGAGGGCCTCAACCCGCCAGAGGTATGAGTTTCCCCGTTGGAGGCGAACTGATGATGGGACAATGAGCGTGGTGTCTCTGACAAGCGTGCTCCAGACGAGTGTGCGATTAACTTCATAGAGATAGAACGTGTAAGCGCTGGCGTTGGCAATTCGTGTCCACCGAAACCGCGCTTTCTCCGAGCGCAGTGTAGCCCCGTTGCGGGGTGAGAGAACGATGGAGGGTTGTCCGGATTGCCCTGCACCGTCGGCTGATGGTCGGGCAGAGTTGCGTATGAGCAGGTATGAGACCGCCACCACCAGTACTGCAACACCGGCTATCACAGCCCACGCTGCTTTAGGATTCAGAGCCCCTTTGTTGTTTGGATCGAGCATTCACTGCTTCATCAGTTGTATCTTTCGGGAACCATACCAGCGGCACCAGCATCGTGATACCGACGATCACAATGAGGATGGAGGCGACGAGGAAGGGGATTGAGCTATAGTATTGTGCACCCACCAGCCAGGTGAGAACAATGGGCAGCGAGCGATCGTTGTGCCGTTGATGAGGCTGACGACTCTCGACCAGTGCTGTCCTTTCTTCACTCCCCGTGCAATGTAGAGCGTCGTGAGCGCAAGAGGGATCAGAAGGATGCCGGTGGTGATGTGGTTGAACACCGTCATTTGATTTCTCTATGGAACTCTTCTCCACCGCCAAACGCCTTTGGGTCGTTGCCGTACTTCTTCAGAAAGTCCTGTAGTGCTTCCGTCGAGGCTGTGAGCACAATCGCCCCCTCGACTTTCTCATGCGGGATAGCAGAGCTGTCTTGTGTAACGAGGTCCTTCAGCCAATCGTGACTCAACCCGGCAATCATCAGCTTGTCTCCCTCAAACCATACCTTGGAGATGGTATGTGTCGGGGCAAGGTGTACAGCAAGAAGTTCGTTCTTAAGTCGATCCCATGAACCCTTGTCCGGGTAGAGGTCGAGGAAGAGGGAACCACCGACTCTTCCGAAGTGGCCCTCAAGCTCTCCCGGCTCGCCTGCCCGCTTCTTCCCTCCCATCGGCGGAGTGCTCTCTTTTTGGTGGTAGGTGATCCTGTACGCGTTGGCTCCAAACTGTTTGAACGTGAGCGTTGCCTTTCCCGATTCATCCACCCATGTTCCCACGAGCGACTGCTCGAAGACGGCGTCCTTGTCTGTGAAGAAGGGATGGAGTGACATGATGAGACATCCGGAGAACAGGAGCGAAGAGAGTGCAACGAGAGCAACCGGCTTACGCATAAGAAGTTCCTTCTTGATTCTCGATGACATTGATTGAAGAACTGTAGTTCTGTCCGTGCGGCGTCCTGTGTCCGTCGGGAGGGATCCTCAGAACCACTGCCTCTTCTGTACGACGTACTCCTGTTCGAATTCTTCATCGGTCTTGGTCAGGTAGATGATGCCCTCCACGAATGCCATGATCCCAAGAACGATGTTGGGGATGAACAACATCAACCAGGTGACTGCAAATCCGACAGTATTCACGAGCAGGTATACAAGGCCGGGTCCCGTGAAGCCAAGATAGAACTTGTGTATTCCCCAGCCACCAAGGAAGATACCGAGGAGTCCGGCGGCAACCTTGTTCTTAGAGCTTGCAGTAGCGGCACCGATGGCGAGGTAGACACCCTTTGCGTTGTTGCCCTCGGGTTCGAAGTCGACGGACATGCCGCGCGTGGGAACTCCAGCGCCCTTCCATTCAGCTCCATTGAAGTAGTATCGTGATCCATCTGAGCCCGTAATGGTGCCGGTGTTTGACTGGACCGAGTAATCCAGGATCTGTCCTTTCATGTTGTGTCCTTTCAGGTTGTGCCGGGAAGATTCTGTTTGGAAGTCGAGAGGGTTAGTGCAAACAGTCCCGCTGCCGACAAGATAACACAAATCGAGACAACTTGCCCGTATGAAGTCATCCCGCTGCCGCACTCCGGTCGTATTCGTTGGCGCTTCACCGGAAGAGGTTCAACAGGACAATAAATGGGTAGAGACCCTTCGCCAGAGAGGTGAGCCTGACAGGCGGATCAAAATCCATCGGATCGTACTTGAACTGAGAATCATCGACTATCCCCTCGGTGAAGAACCGTGTCAGCATATGAGCCATTGCCTTTGGCTGCAACCTGAAAACGTCATTGACGTGTCCCATTTCTTTGAGGATCACCTGCTTCCCGTTGGGGAGCGAGTGAAGCAACTCCGTGGTTGCATACTCGGCGGGCGTCGAGAAATCAATGCTACCGCTGACGAGGAGCGTGGGGACTTCAGAGCGGCGCACATGCCGCAGTTCGGCAGGAATAACAGAGATGGGCCAACGACCCGCTGCTGCCCCCCAAATGAGGAGCGAGAGGGGGGAGCCCATGATGCTGTTCGGATCACTAAGCTCAGTGGTATAATCGAATGCGGAATCGAAATCGGCGCTGGCGCCCTTGGCAAACAAATCGCCCCAAGCCATCGTGGACGGAAACGTGTAGTCGTATGCCAGTTGCATCAGGTACAAACCGCTGTAATCTCCATCGTCGGCGGCGAGATAGGAATCAAAGACCATCGCAGCGGTGCGTTTGTGAAACAGCAATGCAAACGTCATGGCGCGTATCTTTCCCGGATTGAGTTTGTAGACCGTCCACCGGGAAGGCATATCCGCAAGAGCGTTCTTGATCGCCTGTGACAACCTCCGGTTGCCTGTTCGGGTCGAATCGCGTTGGTACAATGCATCATAGTAACGAAGCTGCTCGTCTATCTTCCCGGGTGTCCACACAAAATGGCCGGGCGGATTCACACTGACCATGACAGATCGAGACACTGCTTCCGGATGAAGATAGCCGTACAGCAATGCCACTCTCGTTCCGTAGCTCTCGCTCAGAAGGTGTATCCGTTCGTAGCCGATTGCCTTGCGAACCAACTCGCAGTCGGCAATGACGTCGACGATGGTGTAGTGGCTGACATCAATGCCGCGAGCCTTCAGGGACTTTGAGAACCACTCGATCATATCACCAATCTGCTGGAGCGACTCGCTGCCGAGCAGATCGTCACCAACGCCTTTCAACGCAGTCTGCACC
>CAYHRX010000334.1:0-4480 GCA_964359075.1 uncultured Chitinophagales bacterium | reverse complement strand
GTAACCTGTATCCCCTTATCCCACCTCTCATCGAAACAACCATTCAAAGATGTTCCACACCGGGTCAGACTCCTTCTCCCACTTCCGGTATTTGTCTCGGGTGATCAATCCAACCGGCCCGTCATAGATTCCGCCGTGCATGAAAATGTCGTACACGCGAACCGCAAGCACATTCTCCCGGTTTGGAATGAGCAAGTCGGAAGGGATGACGTATGCCCGTAGCTGCAGCCACTCTTGGCTGAAGTCAGAGCGTTCCATCTTTTCTCTGATCAGTCCGGTTTTGCCGATGAGCTCTCCATTGAGATATGTCTCGTCGACGTCGTCGATCTTCCCCAGCAACAGGATCAGCCGCTGACCTGTGAGGTTCTCCGGGACGCTGAACTTCAGGCGATACCATCCTGAGCCATCGTAGTCTCGAAGGCCCGGGACCGTTTCCCAATACGCAGGGACAACAGCATCATTCCATTTGCTGTCGTTCGTAGTGGCATCTTTCCACGATGGGTCGTCGCCAGCCGTAAACTTCCACGTTCCTGCAAGGTTGTAGTCAGGCTTCAGGTAGTCCCTGGGTTCGTACAGCCCAACCCTGCCGCGTGTAATTCCTCCCGAGATCCTGACATCAAACACACGAACGGCCACCACGTTGTCGCCGTTGTAGCTGAGATACTCCTGTGGCACGGGGAACTTCTCGTACACTAAATCGGCCTCGTGCACGGCTGGTGGGAACTTCCCCGCAAATCCCACCATGTGCCCGTTCAGGTATACCTCGCTCACGTCATCAACGTACCCGACGTGAAGATAGACGATGGCGCTCCTCAAACTCTGGTCAACGGTGAAATGCTTCCGATACCATGCGAAACCGTCGTAGCCGGGAAAGCCCTCGTCCTCCCACGGACCCGGCACGTTGATGTCGTCCCACCTGGAGTCATCAAATCCAGTCTCCGCCCATCGTGGATTGTCACCAAGCTCGATCTTCCACGTGCCCTTCAGGTTGAGCAGGGTGCGCCATTCGTCGCTGTGGGCTGCTGAGGTGCAGACCACAACCACGAGAATAAGGAGCAGGACGATATGGTTCGGTCGAGGCACTAAGTTGATTGCGCTGTTGCTTTCCGCTGCCGTAATCTACTGCTCTCTTTCCAGATGTTTGTCTGGACGGTGTAACTGATTGTAAAGAAATGTCACCGACGCTGTTACCGTTTCAAAAATCTGGGCTACAGAACTAACGGCACAGTGCTCGATTCCAATAGGAAAACTCAAACGCAAATGCAGCCCATCTTGTTGGAATCTGCACCAGCTACCGTGTGCTATGGCCGAGCAGTGTCTGCTGCAACCGGGACGCGATGGCCCCGAAGAACTGGTCGTCGTGCGCATACTCGGAATTGATCTCCCGTGCGAACATCTCCGGACTGGCAAAAACCAGGCTTGCAACGTATGCCTTGTAACGGATCACCGGCGTGCGACCGTTGCCGGCAAGCAAGCCCAGCGCCATCTCGCTGTCTTTGAAGTCCTCCTGTGGCATCATGAGCCGCATGTGAGTGGCGTGTGCGAGGGCTGACTCCACAACGCCGTCATTCTCATGATTGAGGCTTGCAATCGTATTCCGCTTGGCCTTCTTGAGGTCAATGTTCATATAGCTTGCGGCGCTGGAGAAGTAGGGTCGCTCGCCCGTCGCCGTTTGATCGAGGCCCTGTGCCCCCGCTGTGTTCGCCGTTGCAAACAGGAGAGCACCTGCCAACATCTTGTACGATTTCATGACATCCTCCTTTGATTGGTAGAGTGACTGTTTCCATACAATGGTACGGGTACCAATCTCCAAAGATGTCTGACAGCGGTTAAGGATTGTAAAAAGATGTCACAGGCAGAAAGCCCGGGGCAGAGAGAGGCAAAGGATCGTGCGGGTGGACTGCTTAGACGATCAACTTGTACCCCAATCCATGTACTGTGATGATGTGTTTGGGATGAGCGGGATCGTCTTCGATCTTTTGGCGGAGCTTAAGGATGAAGTTGTCCACAGTGCGTGTGCTGATGGATTCATCGTAGCCCCACACGTTGGTGAGGAGTTCGTCTCTGCTGACCGTTTTGTTCCGATGGTCCCAGAGGAATCTCAGGATCTCGAACTCTTTGGGCGTCATCTGCAAGCTCTCGCCTGAGCGGGAGGCGTTGTACGATGCAAAGTCAATCTCGACCGATCCGAGCACCATCTTTTGTGCCGCGCCTGCTGTCGAACCATCAACACGTCTCAGCACCGCCTTCACGCGTGCGAGCAACTCCCTTAAGCCGAACGGCTTTGTGATGTAATCGTCGGCCCCAAGCTCAAGTCCAACCACCTTGTCAATCTCTTCCCCTTTTGCCGTGAGCATGATGATGGGAGTGGCAACGCCTTTCTCGCGTGCCTTCCTGCAAACATCAAAGCCGGACATCTGTGGCAGCATCACGTCCAGCAGGGCGAGATCGTAGGAGTTCTCGAGAAGCTTCTGAAGGCCGGTCTTGCCGTCGGCAGCAAGGTCAACTTCGTATCCTTCGAACTCGAGGTTGTCTTTGACCCCCCGCTGCATTTGGGGTTCGTCTTCTACTAGTAGTAGCCTGGCCATGGTTTCCTGTGTTTGGTAGAATCCAGCATGTGACAGACTTCGACTTCCTGCCTCGCCGGCCCGCTTCGACGAGCGAAGCGAGGCGAGCAGGCGGGCGCTCAGTCTGACGCTGAATACGTTTTGTTACTGTCATTAGTGATTGGGAACGCCAGACGAAACGTGCTTCCTTTCCCAATCTCACTCTTCACGCTTACGGTCCCACCATGGGCGTCCATGATGTGCTTAACAAGCGTGAGGCCGAGTCCGCTGCCTTTAGTGTTGTGCACGAGCCCTGTTGAGACACGATAGAACTTCTCAAAGATCTTTTTCTGGTGGTACGGATCGATGCCGATGCCGTGGTCTTTTACGTCCACGTACGCCATTCCATCTACCATGCCGGTTGAAATCCCAATGGACTTCTCCTTGTCGCTGTACTTCACGGCATTGTCGATGATGTTCAGAAGGGCTTCGGAGATGGACTCTGTATCGGCAGTGATTGGTGGCAGACCTTCGACGAGTTCCGACGAGACCGTGAATCCTACATGCGCCAGGTGTGTCTCGTAGCTCTTGAGCACGTCGAGCACGACGGCGTTGAGATCAGATTCAACGAGATGATACTCCTTCTTCCCAGCTTCTATTCGGGAGAAGTTGAAGATGTTGTTGACCAATCTGGTTAACCTCTCACTCTCCTGGACAATCGTGTCAAAGTACTCCCGCTGTTTCTCCTCGGTCGGGACACGTTTCATCTGGAGTGTTTCGCCGAACATCCGGATCAGCGACAGCGGTGTTTTCAGCTCGTGGGAGACGTTGGAGACGAAATCGGATTTGAGCTGTGCCAGCTCGACTTCACGGCGGACGGTGCGATAGACAAGCCACACTCCTGCAATCAACACAACATCCAGCAAGCCAATCAGCACGAGGTTGCGGTAAAAGCGCTCGCGCACAAGCTCATCGATAGTCTGCCCCTTCAGCCGTATCCCGACAATGTAGTCGGGGAAGAGCCAAAGCTCTTTCGTTTGCCGGGCCTCGCTTGACTGGATGGAACCAGTCGCATACACAAGCTGGTCAGAGTCTTTGCGGGTGACAGCCAACAGGAACTCATCTCCGGCTGCCTCATCCAGCTTTTGTGCGAGCACTTCGTGTATGAACCGCTCTGCGTCCACAACAAGGCCAACGATCTTTCGGCCCCGCTGGTCGCCGCCAGTAGCAAACGTCAGAGCAAGTGACGAGCTGTGCGCGCTGTCGCTCACGGAAAGGGGTGTTAGTTTCCGGTAGCCGGCCGATTGCAGACGAAACAGCCGATTCATCTGTTCCGGGTGCATCCGCAGCGCGGCGAGAAGGACCGATGAAGAATATCGTGCAGGAGCTCCTTCCGGCTGCAGCGTCTCAACACTCGTGAGCAGGCTGTCGGTGATGAAGAGCGTGCGTATCCCCGCATTCTCATTCAGGAACTGATGAAGGGCGGGTGCGTCACTCGCAAGTCCCCCGGGGTTCCTCAACAGACTGTTGAGGGTGTTCGCCCAGCTGCTGGCAACATCCCATGCATATTGGTTGATTGAGAACAGCACAACATCAAGCTGCTGTCGATAGATCTCACCGATCAAGGACTCGCTTCGCGTTACCGAAATGATCTCATACGCCGAGTAGAAGAGCGCGGGCAGCAGCACCAGCAGTACGAGCATCAGGCCGAGTTTCCGCCTCGTGGTCATGTGAAGCAGCGTGGTAGGCATGTGGGTAATTCTCTCTCGTGCAGAAGGTATGTATTACATCTGGTAAGAGCAAGCGGACATTGAAGACTGTGGGCTCCGATACGTAGACCAGGAACCTGTTGCATGGTTTCTTTTTCTCAACTATACTAGAAGCTCAGTTGTAATCCCCGGTTTTTGAGGCTGAAGATTCTGTTTCGAGCAGCG
>CAYHRX010000333.1:0-4486 GCA_964359075.1 uncultured Chitinophagales bacterium | reverse complement strand
ATCTCCTTGATCAGCTCTCCGAGCTCGGTGTAGATGCTGATCTTGCACCGACCCGGGATGTTATAGAATGCGATCTTGTCCGTCTCGCCGGGGAAAAGGAGCGATCCTGCATCTCCTGTCTTCACATACGCCGACACAACATAGGGGTTGGGAACGATTCGAATGTTGCTTAATCCCGTGCCCGTTTGAGCTACGCCAGGACCCGCAGGCCGCCGGAGGAAGGCTGACTCGTACATCTGTGTGTAGTACCTACCGCTCGTCAGCGGAACTCCCGCCGGAGTCAGACCTGCCCCGTTGTTCGCGGAAGCTTCCCCCACCGCTACGATATAATAGTAGTAGGAGACCCCCCGCACAGGCGAGGTATCGTCATACGATGTGGCGCTTGCCGGCAACTCAGTAAGCATCGAGTAATCACCGTCATACTTCCCAACAGCCCGATAGATCCGCCACGCGGCCACTGTTGGGCCGGAGCCAAACGAGGCCCACGTGAGACTGATTTTGTCGCCACCGGAGTTCACCGTGAAGCTCTTCGGTGGGAGAGGCGGTTGGGGGATGGCATAGCCCGATTGTTGGTTGGCAATTGCCCGACGAAACGTGAGAAAGAGTGAGTCCCTTCCTGTGAAGAACGAATCATTCTTGGCAACCGCGCTGATGGCGCCTGCTTTGTATCTCCTCCCGATGGAGATACAACGCTCACGGCTCAGTCCGCCGGCAGCTTCCACCATGATGACACGGACGCTCCGCCCCGGCGGAACGGTGTATGGGCCGTACCCGTTGGCACTGGAGAGCCCGCCGGAGGTGCCGAGTGATGGGTCTGCATTGGTATTCGAGAAGTTACCCGTTGGCTCAACTCTGTCTGCATGTCGCGGGTTGGCATGACCTTCTTCCATCCACGCGTACTCCAAGTCCATCTTCGCACGGTTGTACTGGTCGTTGGCGGAGTTCAAGAGGTCGTCGGAGCTTTTGTAGCTGGTGGTTCGCGGCTGCGCAGGGTCGTCCGTACTGTCGGTGGCGGAGCGGGAGGCGAGGATGGTCGCCACCCCAACAAACTGGTTATTTCCTAGGCGACCTATAGTATCGTCTGCAGCGATGTACTTCTCGGAGTCACGTCTCCAGATGGGGCCGGCGATGTTGTCATAGGAGGTGAAGGGAGGGTACTTGCCATGCCATGCATACTGTGCGCGCACGTTTTGTCCGGGCGGGTATGGCTTCACCCCATCGCCGCGCGTGTCGTTCATCGTATTGATTCCCCACCCCGTTGCATTGCCGAACAGATACCGCGTTTCCCGGCAAATGGCGTAGCGATACTGGTAGTAGAAGTAGACACCCGTCAGGGTGTTGTTGGGTAGCTCAGTCACGGTATCCTTATTGGTGTTGCCGGTATTAGTAAAGGTGTAGTCATAGATGATGTAGCTGTCGTGGAAACTCTGGCTGAACGCCATGATCTTCCGCGTCATCGTCAGACCAATGGATGTGTTCACAACGTTCAGGATCATCCGGTCTGCCTTCATTGTCGGATCTACCGCATCGTTGGTCAGCGGTTTGCCTTCCGATTGTGCGCCGTCAATATAGACGGTCGGCGGTTCGAATCTGCTGATTGTCTGCCACGTGATGGGAAAGAACCCGCCATCAGTACCGGCCCCTTCGCCACGGACCCGAGGCCCAACATGGACGACCTTCTTCGCATAATTTGACCCACCCGGATCAGTGAAGTTTGTGCACCCTATCCACAATCCCTTGGCGGCCTGCATGTCCTGGTACTTGTAGATAGCGGGCCACTGCAAGCCATTCTGTTGCTGGGCCCGGGCTCGACCTTCTTCGATCTCACAGCCGGTGTTAGCATACCAGTTGTGCAGCGAGCCAACTGCCATGTCGCGCGCTTCAATCTGTCCGAAGGCCGTTGAAGCACCTGCAACCAGAACGAGAATAGAAACAACTCTTGTGAAACTCCTCATCTATGTCCTCTTCAGTGATGTATGGAACAGCGCAGTTGACAACCCCTACAAAGAATCGAAACCACAGAGATCACGGAGAACGCGGAGAAATGTCCCTAAAAAAAAGCTCCTTGAGATCCTTTTCCCACTCTGTGTCCTCCGTGTTCTCTGCGGTTTTCTTTGACACCAAGTGGCGCCATGGCGGTTCAATCTTCTGTTCGATGAGTGTCTTTCAATAAGCTCTCAAAAATCAAACGAGACCCTGATCCCATAGAAGACGTTCCGTGGGTTCAGGAATGTAAAGGTCTCAAGGTTCGGCATGTCAATGTATGCCTTGTCTTCGAGCATTTGATCGATCCGCTGTTGAGACACTGGAACCCAACTCCCGCCGACGTACTGCATCCACTGCCCAGTGGAACGGTCGTGATAGACAGCGCTCGGTGCGGGCCTGTTTATGTCGGAAAGCCTGGCAACCGAGACCATCGGCACAAATGCAGCACCAGCTTTTCGGGTATCACCGGGTTCGTCCTTTCCCGGAAAGTTCGGATAGCCGTGCTTTGGTTCCACCTCAGTCCCTGCAATATCTTCCGGCAGGCGTAACGACTTCATATAATTGTCAAAGTCCGCCCCGTCGAAGAACCCGTACTGGCTCATGTACTTAAGGCCAAGGACGTTGGTGATATCAACATAGAACTGGATGTTCAGCTTGTCGAATGTGAAGTTCTTGGCAATCTTCATGTCCAGGCCGAACCGGTCTTTCCACTTCACGTTGTTCAACGCGCTCACCGGTGCAGCACCACCACCGCCACCCCAGGTGAAGTACGACCCTGATCGGTAGCTTCCTACAAGATTCACCTGGAAGTCGCCAAGAACAAGTCCCTGATCCTTCGGCGAGAGGAAGTTGATGTTCATCCGCCCGTATGGCTGGGGAACGGGCTTGGATTGCGAGGTATTGGTCTGTTCCTCGAGCCGCATCTTCACGGGATCTTCGTAGTAGGTGGAACGGCCAAAGAACCCGCTGGTAACGACTTCATAGGTATAGTTAATGAATCCTTGAACCCACGCGCCACGGTTCTTTGCAAGCGTCAACTCGGCTCCGCGAATGTCGGCGTAGGAATTGGGGGTACTGACCGAGTAGTTGACCGGGGCAACTTTGCCGATGTACGTAACCAGCCGTGTCTCCTCGGTGACGTCTTTGTAGTAGCCGGCAGCGCGGATCAGGAACATATCGGCAATGTTATGCTCGTACCCGAGCTCGTAGGAGACTGTCTTGGGAAACGGGTTATTGGGACTCGCAATGCGGATGATGCCCCCGCCCAATGCATCACGGCGGATCAAGTAGAGGTTCTCCGGGAACGGCAAGGACCTGTAGTGACCATAATTGAAGAAGATCTTGGAGTCCTTGGTTATGGGGAAGGCCACACCGATGCGGGGGCTTAGCGTTACTTGCTTCTTTGTATCGATCTTTTTGAAGACAGTATCGATTCCAAAGGAGCGGGTCCCCGCAAACGCCTTGTTGAAGGGGTCATACTCGTACCATGTTCCACCGGGATCTGAATAGTCCAGACGCAAGCCGAGGTTGGCCACCATTCCTTCATATTCCAGCTTGTCGTTAAGGTAGACTGCCCCCTGCTTCGGGAACGTCCGCCAGACAGACGCCGAGCGACCGGAGGGGAGGTACACATCCACTGAGCGGTAGTTGACATCGTTGTCGGTATAGATGAACTCAACACCCGCTTGCAACTCGTTGTGCTGATCAATCTGACTCGTGAAGTTTGATTTGAGGTTGTACGTGGCGACCACGGTGCTATCACGGGAGTTGCTCATGCCAACGCCCATGCGCATCCCGCTGCCAATCGCATCGACAGGCCAGGGCCAGAAGCCGAACGGCCCTTCGTCCACGTAGTAGTTGTTCCCGAACTTGTATATCCTTGAAGTATCGCGCAGGCGGTCGGGGTTCGTGCTGTATTTGGTTTCGTAGCGATGCAGACTGATACTATAGAACGTCGCTGAGCTGATCACGTGTGAGAACTTTCCTCCGACCATGTTGGTCTTGATCACGGTGGGAGCCCAGTAGTCGCTGCCAAAGATGCGGGCATCGATGTAGCTTACCCGATCCAGGCTGCTGGCAATCGCTGCGCTCGAGACGAACGCCCCATCAAGCCCGGTGTTGTTGTCGTTCGTGCCCTCACCCCGACTGAGCAGACCTTCGACGCTGAGTTTCATATTGGATGCAACGTCGGAGGTCAGCTTGAGCTGGCCGACGTAGTCTTTGTATCCATCTCTCGAGAGAGGGATAATGTAGCGGTTCATTGTTTGTCTGTACGCGGCAAAGAACCGCAGGTCCCCAAGGTATTCGCTCACGAACGGAACGGGTCCCCCGAAACCGCCATCGATATCATAATCCGGCTTGCTGATCTCCGCTTGCTTCCGGTGTTGCCAGAGGAAAAGCTGCTGGGCAGCTTGAGGAGTGAGATCGTTGTTTGGATCTTTATCAGATAGAGTCTTCTGGGAAATGGCATTCCAGCCGACAAACGGTTGGAATTGTTTCT
>CAYHRX010000332.1:0-4488 GCA_964359075.1 uncultured Chitinophagales bacterium | reverse complement strand
GGAGTAGCCCCCGACTTTGTGGCAAATTCTCCTCCATTTTGTTGATTTTCAAGGCCAAATCCCGTACAGTTAGCAAGAAGACGCCTTTCCTATGAACGCTCCGCAGTACACTCAAGTCACAAGTCTCCTCAATCAACTCCGTGGAGGCGACCCGCAGGTGATGGCAGATCTTGTGCCGCTTGTGTACTCCGAGCTCCGTCGCATGGCATCATCGTTCCTTCACGATGAAAACCGTGCCCACACTCTCCTTACCACAGACCTTGTTCACGAGGCATATCTCAAGATGGTTGGGTCCAGTCAACAGACATGGGAGAACCGGGCACATTTCTTCAGTGTTGCTGCCAACTCTATGCGACAAATCCTGGTCGATGAAGCTCGAAAGCGGAAGGCAAAGAAGCGGGGCGGGGGGCTCCAGAAAGTGACTCTCGATGAAGGCGCCATCCTTACCGACGATACTGCAGATCAACTTGTGGCACTCGATGAAGCTCTCAAGGAACTGGAGACGTTTGACACTGACCTCAGCCGCATCGTTGAGTTGCGGTTTTTTGCAGGCCTGACGATCGAGGAAACAGCAAAGGTCATGCAGACATCGGCTTCAACTGTAAAACGTGAATGGGGCACCGCAAAGGCCTGGCTTCTGAGATCGATGAGTCAGGCATAGTCGAAGTCATCCCATAGAACACACGCATCTTGTTCCCTTCTGTATGGATCCCCGACGCTGGAAGAAAATAAAAACCACCTTCGAAGAAGTTGTGGCGAAGCCGGAAGCTGAGCGAACATCCTCTCTCAATGAGACGTATGCACACGACACAGACCTCCGAACGGAAGTCGAATCGTTGCTCGAGTACCATACGAAAGCAGACCGATTCCTTGAGCCACCAGACCAACCGTTGCTGGGACAGCTCGATCCCTACATCGGGAAGCACTTCGGCGCGTATCGAATCGAAGAGATCATGGGTCATGGAGGAATGGGTGCGGTGTACAGAGCCATCAGAGATGATGGTCAGTTTCAAAAGCAGGTTGCAATAAAGCTTGTGCGACCCGGGGCGTGGTCGAATGAACTCATTGCGCGTTTCCATGAAGAGCGTCGCACGTTGGCGCGCTTGGAACACCCTAATATCGCCGGGCTGCTTGACGGAGGAGCAATGGAGAATGGAACTCCATGTCTTGTCTTGGAATATGTGAACGGCAAACCCATCGACGAGTACTGCGATGCAGCGAAGCTACCGATTGCTGACCGGCTGAAACTCTTCTGTACAGTTTGCTCTGCTGTCCAGTACGCTCACCAAAACCTGATCGTTCACCGGGATGTGAAACCTAGTAATATTCTGGTCACACCGGATGGCATTCCAAAACTTCTGGATTTCGGCATCGCAAAGCCTCTCTCCGACGATGAGCACACCGAACCGGGGGATATGACGAAAGTGGGTCTCAAATTCGTCACGCTTGAATATTCCAGCCCTGAGCAGATACGAGGTGAAACCATTACGACGGCGAGCGATGTGTACTCGCTTGGTGTGCTGCTCTACAAACTCCTCACCGGACGCAGCCCGTATCAGATCAAGAACTGGCTACCGCATGAGATTACTCGGGCTGTGTGTGAGCAAGAACCACTCAAGCCCAGCACTAGTCCGGTGAAGAGTGAAGAGAGAAACGGTACGTCCGTCCAAACGCTCAACGAACTGTGCAGCCTACGTTCTGACCACGCCCGAGAAACTCCGTCGTCTCCTCTCGGGCGACATCGATACGATTCTTCTCAAGGCGCTTCAAAAAGACCCGCGCAGACGATACGCCTCTGTAGATCAGTTTGCAGAAGATATTCGGCGATACCAGACCGGACTGCCTGTTGCCGCGCGACGCGATACGCTGACCTATCGGACTGCTAAGTTCGTGCAGCGACATAAGATTGGCGTCGCTGCATCGGCGGTTGTTATCCTCACGCTCATCGTTGGACTCCTCGCCGTGTTGTGGCAGGCAGAGAGGGCGCAAACTGAAGCCGAGAAGGCCACTCAGATCAACACGTTCTTGCAGGAGATGCTGGCTGCCGCCGACCAAGCAAAGAGCGGGAAGGATGTGACTGTCGCGGAAATACTTAATCAAGCGGTCGAGCGAGTTGACAAAGAACTTCAGGGGCAACCGGAGATCCAGGTGTCCGTCATGTTTACGATTGGCGAGACATATGCTGCGCTCGGTCTGTACAAGCGCGCCGTCCAACAGCTTCAGAAAGCGCTGGAGCTTGGTCGTGCCGTATACGGTGACCAAGATCCCGAACTTGCGAAGGTGCTCGGAAGCCTTGCCTACGTTTCCCAAAGAACCGGCCAATATGCCGTTGCGGACTCTCTGTCCTCCGTTGCTGTTGCCATGTACCGAAAGACAACATCGAAGCCCGACAAGCATCTCGCCGGTATGCTCACCGACTGGGGTGCGATGTTGCACGCCAACGGAAAGAATGAACGCGCTCTGAAGTTGCTGAGGGAAGCGGTCGAAACGTATCGTTCGTCGGGCGAGCCCCGTGACCGCGACTATGCCGTAGTGCTTTCCAATTTAGGTCCCGCGCTCAAGGATGCCCATCAGTTTGCGGCCGCCGAGAGCGTCTACAGTGAGGCGCGGGATATTCAGAAGAGCATTCTCGGCGCGGAGCATATCGATGTCTCGTACACGACAAACAATCTTGCATTCATCTTCATTGAACGAGGTCAACTGGACAGCGCTGAAGCGATGTTCCGTCAGTCAGTGAGCATTCGAAGGAAAGCTCTGGGCGAGGAGCACTCGGAATACGGCGCAGCGCTAGCGAATCTTGCCGGGCTCCTGACGATGCGAGGAAAACTCGATGAGGCAGAAGAGTTGTCCATGGAATCCATGGACATATTCAAGAAGACTGTCGGGTCGGAGAATGTGCAACTGTCCTCTGTCCAATTCATTTTGGGCCGCATTCTTCTGATGAGGGGAGCGGGCGCATCTGCAGAACCGTTGCTTCGGGAAGCGCTGCGCATAAGGAAAGGCGCACTGCCAGGCGGGCATCCCGGCATTACCAAGGTCCAACTTGAATTTGGGAAATGCCTCGTTGGTATGAAGCGGTTTCCAGAAGCGGAACGCGAACTTGATACAGCCTGGTCAAGTATTCGTGCCACGGTCGTACATGATGACACGCTTGCCCGGGAGGTGCTAAAGTCGCTTGCAGATTTGTATGTCAGATGGGGCAAGAAGGAGAAGGCACGCGAGTATGAGGAGAAGCTGGTGCCGATTCCAAAAAGGTAGACTGCATTTGTATTCGACTTTTTCCTGTTGGAATCGAACACTGTGCCGTTGGTTTTGTAGCCCGACTAATTTGAAACGGCACTAGCTTCGAGTAAGTAGGCGGCATTGCGATGTGGTGTGCACAGCGACCTCTTATCTGATCAACCCCGGCGGGTCTACGTACGTCCCGAACTTGCTCGCGTTGCCCAGCCGCCAGTAGTAATCGTAGAGCAGCTTCGAGATGTCCTTCACTGCCGCCTTCCCTTCCGCGCCAACGCCGTAGTTCTCCATCACCGCCACGATATACGGCCGCTGCTTCAGGTATACAATTGCCCAGGCGGTTGTTACTCCGGGAAGGTCTCCTTCTTTGAACGCAACGGGCACATCGGATGGGATGCCACTGTTGATATCTCCTTCCTTTGGCTTCTTCAGGATTGAGAGAATGTCGTCGCAGACCTCACGACTCACGAATTCCCCTCTGTAGAGTATCTCCAGAGTCCTCGCTGCCTCCGCAGGCGTTGACAGGTTCTCTTCGCCCCGCGCGGATGTTTCCGGCCTGATCATCTTGCGCTGGACTTTTGTCTGCTTCAATCCCAATGATGCAAGGGTCTTGTTGACATTCTCCATCCCGATAAGATCGATGAGCATGTTCGTGGCGGTGTTGTCGCTCAGGATAATCATCAGCACACACAGGTCCCGGATGCTGAGCTGACTCGTACCGTCGCCGAGTTCCTGCAGCGCACCGCTGCCACCGGCTTTGTCAGAGTTCTTCACCCACTTCATATCGGTGAGTTTGATCTTCCCTTCATGTGCCTGCTTGAACACTTCCATTAGGATCGGAATCTTGATGGCGCTGGCTTGGGGGAAGAGCAGGTCCTCGTTGATGCCCACCTTCCTCCCGTCTGTAAGATCGATAGCATGGATCCCCAGGACCCCACGGCTGTTGGAAGCTATCTCTCGGAGTCTGGATTCGGTCTTCTTATGGAGCAGGTCTACGCTCTCTGTCTGTGTGAACAACTGACTCGTTGCTGCCAGCAGGATGAGGAGTGGGCGAAAGAAGTTCAATCGTATCGGTCGCATGGTTAGGGAGATGATGTGAATGCTTAATCGTCTTCAGTGGATGTCACTGCATCGGCTTCGATCTCAACCAGCCAGTCGGGGTCGATGAACCGTGACACTTGTATGACGGTGTTTGCCGGGCGAATCTCGCGGAAGTACTCTCCGTGCACGTTTGCCACCAGTTCCCAGTCC
>CAYHRX010000331.1:0-4505 GCA_964359075.1 uncultured Chitinophagales bacterium | reverse complement strand
TACGACCGTCGGCATACAAGGATGATCAAAGACTTCGGCGGACTGGCCAAACAGATGCCGGTGTTTGCAACCATGTTCACCATTATCATGCTTTCGTCTGCCGGACTTCCGGGACTCAATGGCTTCGTCGGGGAATTCCTGATTCTGCTCGGTGCATTCAAGTCGCAGTTTCTGGCAAGCTACACCTATGCAATCCTTGGGGCAACCGGCGTGATCTTCGCCGCGGTGTACTTGCTGTGGAGCTACCAAAGAGTCTTCTTTGGCAAACTGGAGAACCCGGAGAACCAGAAGCTGATTGATCTTTCAGGACGGGAGATTGCAGTCCTCGTCCCCATTATTGTGTTCGTTGTGTGGATAGGATTCTATCCGAATACGTTCCTTGAGAAGTCTGCCGCCGCATCGAAACAGATCGTGCATCAGGTGGAGAACGCACGTCTGGGAGTGAAGGCAACGGCAGTACTCGGCAGCGAAAACCATCCAGCGGAGAAGTTGGCCCGATGAGTTTATTCTCCCGGAGAGCAGCACTTCTCGCTGTCTGCGTATTGATGAGTGCTGCAACCTCACTGGCGGAGGATGGCATCCGTGTCCTTCCCGTGAACCCGTTGATGATCCTCCCCTTCATCTTGTTGCTGCTGGCCATCGCGGTCATGCCGTTCATCAACAAGCACTGGTGGGAACACAACTACCCGTATGTCTCCATCGGCCTCGGACTCGTCACCGTTGGGTACTATCTGGTTGGTCTGAACAACCCGATGCGCATGGTGCATACGGGGATGGAGTACATCAGCTTCATCTGTTTGATTGGCTCGCTGTTCGTTGTTGCTGGAGGGATTCATATCCGCATCAAGGGCAAGTCGAAGCCCCTGGCGAATGTGTTCCTGCTGGCAGTTGGTGCGGTCATTTCAAACATCGTCGGCACCACGGGTGCTTCGATGATTCTCATTCGGCCCTACATCAGGGTCAATCGCTACCGGATCAAGCCGTACCATGTTGTGTTCTTCATTTTCATCGTCAGCAATATGGGGGGGGCGCTCACGCCCATCGGTGATCCGCCGCTGTTTCTCGGCTACCTGAAGGGGATTCCGTTTTTCTGGGTGGCAGAGCATCTGTGGTACAAATGGGCGATCGGGATGGTGGCTGTGCTTGCGATTTTCTATGTGATCGATCTGCGGAGCTTCAGCAAGCTGCCGGCATCTGTTCGTCACGGCGCTGAAGGGGCGGAAGAAGTGGGTGAGGCAACTGGCGTTCAGAACGTCTTCTTCCTGATGATGATCCTTGTGGCCGTGTTTATCACCAACCCGCCGTTTCTGCGGGAGGTGTTGATGGTGCTGGCGGCGGTGGGATCGTACTTCACAACCAGGAGTGATATCCACAAGAGAAACGAATTCAACTTCCTTCCCATAAAGGAAGTTGCCATCCTGTTTCTTGGCATCTTTGCGACGATGGTGCCTGCACTGGACTGGCTGGAGTTGAACGCGACGAAGATTGGAATCCAGTCGGCAGCAGGGTTCTATTGGGCGACGGGGACGCTCTCTTCATTCCTTGACAATGCCCCGACGTATCTCAACTTTCTCAGTGCAGCAATCGGGTTGTTTGTGAATGAAGAGATCGTGAGGCAGGTGTACCACCTGGTGCAAACGCAAGGCAGCGACATCGCCCAGATCACCGGGCCGTACGCAATCGAGATCAAGAATACGTTTGCCACGCTCATGAAGTATCATGCCGATCTCGTAGCTTCGGGGCATGTGCCCGTGGATGATATCAATGTCTCTTACCTGATTGCCAATCATAACATCTACATCCAGGCGATATCAATTGCCGCGGTGTTCTTTGGTGCGTGCACGTATATTGGGAACGGGCCGAACTTCATGGTGAAGTCGATCGCTGAGCAGAGTGGTGTGCGTTGCCCAAGTTTCTTTGGCTACATTGTGAAGTACAGCCTCCCTGTCTTGCTGCCGGTTTTTACCGTGATTTGGCTGTTGTACTTCTTCGGCCAGTGATTGAACGAACGATAGACATATGACTTTCTCAATTCAAGATGTGTTTGCTTCCGCACCGCTGACAGTTATCTCGCTTGCGGCCGTCATTGTGCTTGTTGTTGAATCGCTCAGCGACAAAACGGAAAGATTGAACTGCTGGCTCACCATCATCGGTCTGCTGGCGGCCATCGCCGCCGCGCTCGCCTCCCTTGACTCCTCTGGGACGGCGTACAATGAGATGCTGGCAACAGGAGGATACGCTAATTACTTTTCAGTTGTGTTCTGTCTTGCCGGACTCTTGACCGTCATGCTCTCACCTTCATACATCAAAAAGGAAAGCATCGGGCATGGCGAGTATTACTCGATGGTTCTCTTTGCTGTTGCCGGAATGATGTTGATGGCTGCCGCGGCTGACTTGATTACGTTCTTCCTCGGTCTTGAGTTGATGTCGATTTCTTTTTACGTCATGGCCGGCTTCGCGAGAAAGCGTATCATCAGCAACGAAGCCGCCCTAAAGTACTTCCTGCTTGGTGCGTTTGCTACAGGGTTTCTGCTCTACGGTATCGCACTGCTGTACGGCGCCACCGGCACGACGAACCTCGCAGTTATCGCCACCGGCATAGCGTTGTTTTCCACAAACATCCTGTTCATCGTCGGTCTCGGACTATTAATGGTAGGACTGGTGTTTAAGGTTGCGGCCGTGCCTTTCCATATGTGGGTGCCCGATGTGTATGAAGGCTCGCCCACAACGGTGAGCGGGTTCATGTCGACTGGAGGCAAAGCGGCGGCCTTTTCGGCTTTCCTGTTGATCTTCTCGCCTGCGTTGGTAACGGTGATGGGTTCTGTGCGGGAAGTGCTGGCGGTTCTTGCTGCTCTCTCGATGGTTGTCGGCAACATTTTTGCCATCGCTCAGAGCAACATCAAACGCATGCTGGCATATTCGAGCATTGCGCATGCGGGGTATATCCTCACGGGAATTGTCGCCGCGAACAGTCTCGGCAGCAACGGCGTCCTGTTCTACCTGATGGCATATACCGCAATGAATGTAGGTGCATTCGGCGTGCTTTCGATTCTTGAATCGAATGATGGCGGCAACCTGACCTTTGATGATTATACGGGGCTATCGACAAAGCGACCAGCATTGGCTGCGCTGATGGCGCTTTTCATGTTCTCGCTCTTAGGCATTCCACCCTTTGCGGGCTTCTTCGGGAAGTACTATGTGTTTGCCGGGGCAATTCAGGGCGGCTACACATGGCTGGCCATCGTGGGGGTTCTCATGAGTGTAGTGTCGGCGTACTACTACCTCAGACTCGTTGTGCTCATGTACTTCAAGGAGCAGGTGTCGGTGATAGAGGCAGTTGTTCCTAACCTGGGCCTGACGGCGCTCGTCATCTCTGCGATTGTTCTTTTTGTCTTTGGGATCTATCCTTCTGCAATCATTTCTGTTACCTCTCACTTCTTCTAGGCGTGCCATGCAACTGCTTGCCACAGCAGACCAGATGCAGGAGTTTGACCGCACCGCGATCGGCAACCTTGGCATCCCCGGCATCATCCTGATGGAGAATGCCGGTCGCGCTTTTGTGGATGAACTGGTGGGACGCGTCTCGCCGTTGGCAGGGAAACGTGTCGTGATCGTGTGCGGTAAGGGCAACAACGGCGGTGATGGGCACGTCATAGCTCGTCAGTTGCTTAACCGGGGCTGCAGCGTCACTGTGGCATTGCTCTGCAAGAGGAGGGATGTAGGGGGAGATGCCAAAACAAATCTTGATATCCTCTTCAACCTTCTTCCGCAATGGAAGAAGTTGCTGAGGATTGTCCAGGTCACTTCAGCATCTCGGATGAACCGGATCGGTGAGGCCGATGTTATCGTTGATGCGATATTTGGAACAGGGTTTAGAGGAAAGGCGGAGGGAACCTGCCTTCGGGCAATCCAGTGGATCAACCGTCAAAAGAGCTTCATAGTGTCGGTTGATATTTGCTCAGGAGTGAATGCTTCGATGGGCATTGTCGAGGGCGAAGCGGTCAAGGCGAATCTCACGGTGACGATGGGACTGGGCAAGGTTGGCCAATACGTTGGGACTGGACGAGAACATTCAGGCCAAGTCAAGGTTGTTGACATTTCGATTCCGAATTCCGTGTTCGAGAAGGGAAATATCCAGACGTTTCGTGTTGAGGAAGAGGATGTCAGACGTGCCTTGCCAAAGCGACCTCGTACAGCCCACAAATATAGTGTTGGGAAGATATTTGTGCTTGCCGGCTCCCGCAAGTTCACCGGCGCTCCTTACATGTGTGCTCAAGCCGCGATGAGGACTGGCGCCGGTGCAGTAATCCTTGGAACTCCAAGGTCGGTCCAACCCATCCTTGCCCGCAAGTTCACCGAAGTCATGATAGCTCCTCTTGATGAGACTGAAGAAGGCAGTCTGGCTGCGTCAGGATTTGGAGCAATAGAGGACCGCATCCGTTGGGCTGATGTTGTCGTGATAGGTCCGGGGATTTCGCGGACGCGTGAGACGCTGGAATTGGTTC
>CAYHRX010000330.1:0-4520 GCA_964359075.1 uncultured Chitinophagales bacterium | reverse complement strand
TAGCTTTTTGTATTCCGAGGGAGTACATCCGAATTGCTTTTTGAAGGCGCGGGAGAAATAGGCCTGGTCGGTGAAGCCGAGCTTGTAGGATATCTCGGCTACTGTTCCGGCATTTTGTTTCAATAGGTCAGCAGCACGCTGCAACCGCATTGAACGAATCAGCTCACCGGCAGGTTGAGCAATGAGGGCGTGAAGTTTTCGGTTGAGCTGGGAGACGCTCATCGCCGCCTCTTGAGCGAGGTCCTCAACTCCGAACTGCTCATCTTTGAAATGAGTTTCAACGCACTTAATGGTCTTCTCCAGGAACGCTTTGTCGATGGATGTGGCGGTGACCTCGGAAGGCTTGATGATCGTTGCAGTGCTGAATCGCCTCCGCAATTCCTCACGCCGGGTGATGAGATTCCTTACCTGTACCTTCAACTCCTTTGCGCTGAAAGGCTTCGTCAGGTACACGTCCACACCTTTCTCCAGTCCTTCTATCTTATCATCCAGCCCGGCCTTTGCCGTAAGCATAACGATTGGGATGTGGCTTGTTTTTTCATCGCCACGGATTTTTCTGGTGAACTGGTAGCCATCCATCTTTGGCATCATCACGTCAGTAATGATTAGGTCGGGGATCGTCTCTTGTGCTTTGGCGATTCCCTCTTGGCCGTTGGCCGCTTCGATGACTCTATACGAGTTTTCCAGTTGTTCCCGAATGTACGCACGGACATCGGCGTTGTCCTCTACGATCAGGATGATTTCACCGGAGACGTTCCCGGCAATACCTACGACTTCCCCCGCTTGCTCTTCGTCTATTTCTCCCTGATCTCCTTGTACAGCTAACGGCCGGGATGAATCTGCAGGAGTCTCGGTCAGTTGTTCTCTCTTATCAATCGGCAAGCGCACAACGAACTCCGTGCCCACACCTTCCTTACTCGTGACAGAGATTGTGCCGAGGTGCAATTCGACCAACTCTTTCGTAAGCGCAAGACCGATGCCGGTTCCCTCGTGTTCACGCGTTTGGGAATTATCCACTTGGTAGAAGCGATCGAATACATGGGGTAGTTGATCCGCTGGGATGCCGATGCCGGTGTCTCGTACAGTAACTTGGACGACCTGCTCGTTTGAGTGAATCGGGGAATGGGAGAATAGGTGAAGGGGAGAACCCTGCTCACCCATTCGCCGTTTCTCCCCGTCTCCGATTCTCGTCTTTACCAACTTTACATGAGCCACGATTTCCCCGCCGTCCGGCGTAAACTTGAACGCGTTCGAGAGCAGATTGTAGAACACCTTCTCCATCTTATCCTGCTCAAAGAGAACGGCGATATGCTCTACGTCTGATTCAAATCTCAGCGAGATCTTTTTTTGTTCTGCAAGCGATTCGAATGAGTAAACGACGTTTTTGAGGAATGAGACCAGATCGTGTCGCTCCGCTCTTAGCTCCATACTTCCTGCCTCAATTTTGGACAGATCCAGCAACTGATTGATCAGGTGCAGCAGCCTTCTCGCATTCCTGAGAGCTACCTGGAGTTTTCCTTTTTCCTTTGTTTCGATGCGGGAAGACATCACGCTATCGATCTGACCGAGGATAAGAGTGAGCGGGGTGCGGAATTCATGTGAGATGTTGGCAAAGAACCCTGACTTCATCCGATCGAGCTCTTTCAGTTTGACTGCCTCGATTGTTTCCAACTCAAGCTGGTTCTTCAACCGGATGCGGTTCATTTCGTAGCGCCGGATCGTGTAGAACACAGACAGAATCAGGAACACATACAATGAATACGCCCACCATGTTCTCCACACCGGCGGACTGATAGAAAACTTAACGGACGTACCTTTCTCATTCCACACGCCGCTTGGGTTAGCCGCTTTCACACGGAACACATACTCGCCGGCATCGAGATTTGTGTAGCTCGCATATCGGCGAGAGCCAGAGTAGACCCAATCCTCATCAAATCCCTCCAGCTTGTAAGCATACTGGTTCTTCTGTGGATTGGCGAAATGGAGCGCGGAAAATTCGAACGAGAAGAAATTCTCCCTATACGTAAGCTGCACTGAGTCCCCATCAGCCAAAGATTGCACGCCCGGCATCTGCTTTTCAAACACCTTGAATGCAGTCACTACAACGGGCGGCATGTGCGAGTTCTCTGTTATGCGCTCAGGCCTGAACGCATTCAACCCGTTGATACCTCCGAAGAACAACTCGCCTCTGCTGCCCTTATGAAAGGCTCCGAATGAGAATTCGTTGCTCTGCAGGCCGTCAGACACATCGAATGTTTTGAATGTTCCCGTGCGTGGATTAAAGCGAGCCAACCCGTTTTGTGTGCTCAGCCAGAGATCTCCGGCGGCGTCCAAAAGAACACCATAGACGAGATCACCAGGAAGTCCATCTTTCTCATGGTAGCGTTTGAATCGGCCCGTCGCCGGATCAAACCTGTTGAACCCACTTCGAGTGCCAAGCCAAAGAATCGGTTTGCCATCCTCGAATGTTTCCTGAATTGCGTACACGGTGTTGTGACTGATACTTGCAGGATTGTTTGGATCGTGAAGGTACTGAGTGAATTGCCCGCTAGTGCGGTTGAAGCGAAAAAGTCCGGTGATCCACGTGCAAACCCACAGTGTTCCTTCGTGACCCTCGAAAATCCTCGATACAATAGCCGAGGGTGGGCCCCAGCGCCTGAATCGTTTGCTGGTTCGGTCGTACTGATGGAGGCCGCCACCGGACGTTCCAACCCACAACGTGCCAAGATGGTCCTCAAACAGGGAGAAGATGGTGCCGCTCGCGAGTGCGGTTGTATCTTTTGCGTTACCAATGAACCGGGCGAAGCTGTTTGATTTACGGTCGAGTAGATTCAAACCGCGATCGGTTCCGATCCAGAAATCCCCCGTCCTGGTCTCGAGAATGGAGTAGACGACGTTATTGCTCAGACTGTGCGGGTCTCTGGGGTTGTTCACATAATGTGCCGCGGTGCCAGTCCTGCGGTCGAGTTTGTTCAAGCCATCGTCGGTCCCTATCCAGAGAAAGCCTTTGCCATCCTCGAAAATCGACCAGACGAAGTTGTTCGACAAGCTCGCGGTCTTGTTCGGGTCACGAACAATGTGAGCAAATTGCTCCTTGTTACGATCAACTTTGCTTAAGCCGCCTCCGTGTGTACCGATCCATACCGTCCCTGATGGTTCGCTTTGAATGGCGTTCACACGGTTTCCGCTAAGGCTGGCAAGGTTCTTCGGGTCATTGACATACCTCGTGAACCTGCTGCTCTGTCGATCAAATGTGTTCACGCCGTTGCGTGTGCCAATCCACAACATGCCGATCTGATCTTCAGAGATCGCTTCGATGAAATTGTCGCTCATCGTGTTCAGATCGTTGGAATCGTGACGGTATCGCGTGAACTGCCGCGATGTCCGTTCAAGTCTATTGAGGCCATCAGATGTCCCAATCCACAGCGTGCCCTCGCGATCCTCATAGATTTCTGTGACAGCGTTGTTACTCAGACTTCGGGAATTCCCCGGATCATTCCTGAAGTGAATGAACCGTGCTCTCTGCGAATCGAAATAATCAAGACCATTGCTTGTTCCAATCCAAAAAGTGCCTGTATGATCGGCGTACAATGCCCTTACGCCATCGCTGCCCAAGCTGGCAGGATTGGCGGAGTCGTGGAAGTATCGGATGAATTCCTGCTTCTCCGAGTCGAACCTATTCAGCCCGTGGTCGGTTCCCACCCAAAGCGTCTCTGTTTGGTCCTCGCAGATGGAGGAAATGATATTGTTGCTGATGGTGTGCTCGTTAGCAGGGTCGTGGACATATCGTGTGAATTTCCCTCGAGCGCGGTCAAACCGATGAAGAGCCCCGCGTGTACCAATCCATAGCATCCCCTTGCGGTCTTCGTACAATGCCTGGACGTAATTGTTCTGGAGTGAGTTTGAATCTTCCACATTGTTCTTGTACACAGTGAATGTGTACCCATCGTATCTGTTCAGCCCCCCTTGTGTTCCGATCCAGAGGAATCCTGTGCGGTCCCGAATGATACACATGACTTCGCTTTGTGAAAGCCCTTGTTCGCGGGAGATATGTTCAAACGTGATCTCCCTCTCCTGTGCATAGAGAGTTTGAACACACAATACGAGGCTGAGCAGGCGTGCGCTATGGATGTGAGCTATGTAGCGTGTAGCGATCATGTGAACTAGGAGTCTGTCCGAGTAATGATCGAGCAACTCCAAAGTGGGGATTCATTGTTTACTTCTGCCGCTTATCCATCGAACAGGGGGAATCGAAGTTCGCGAATCAGGTGAATAGCATTCCATGTGGGGATATGTCCCTAAGAATTTTGGAAAAATCTGTTACTCGGACAGACTCCTAGAGAAAAACACCTGACGTTTGGAGATACTCGCACGTCTATCCAGGAAGGCTATCGTTCCGGATGTCCCAAATGCGTTGGGGAAAAGTTTCGTGCAGCAGAATAGATTGAACTGGAGGAAATATATAGAATTGGCAAACAATATGGTAGGAGGAGGCCCGGACATAGGAGGGCCTCCGTCCC
>CAYHRX010000329.1:0-4547 GCA_964359075.1 uncultured Chitinophagales bacterium | reverse complement strand
GGCAGGACTGGCTGATCACGCACGAGTTCCACCACCAGATCGATGCGTTGATGGAGGCCAGCGGCTATGCTGCATACTACCATGCCGACCAGCCGTGGAAGATGCCCGGACGGTTTGGGGAGGACTTCGACTTCAACGCGCACATCATACGCAATGCCGGACTCGATTGGTGGCTGAATTTGAAGTTCGGCGCACTGACACAGACCAGAGACTCCGACGACGATGGCGTGCCCGATGTTGATCCTTCGCTACCGTTCGATGAGAGGCGACTCGGTGGTGATCCGGCAAAGATGGACACTGACGGTGACGGGTTGAACGATTTGCAGGAGGTGATGGCGGGAACGTCGTATGGCTGCACACTGGATAACAACGATAGCGACCGCGACAGCCTCTCTGATGCTGACGATCCTGAACCGGTATGCCCGATCGCAACAACAGTAAGGAGAATTCCCAGGAATCAGTGCAGTTCAATGGCGGATCTCCTGCAAGAAGAATACGTGAAGGCGAGAATAGTGTCTGGGGATCCCCTCGGGGCTTTTTTCTCAGCGTGGACTGACAGTTGCCTGCTTTTTGGTTTTGCATCGGTTCAAAAAGCAAACATGCTGATCCAGATCGATGCCGACAATGATGGTTGGTTTCATGGATTTGACAATTTTCAGATCAGGGTTTCCAACACTACAGACTCTTCTAAAGTGATCGACTACTATCTCCGTGACTGCTCAAGCTGGAACGATCCACCGAGAGACAGAAAAGACATCTTGCACAGCGAGGATGTAGGACTCATGAGCGGCAAAGACACTACTATCCCTCCATACAACGAGCCTTACCATACTTTGGTTGTTCAAATCCCTCGGAATGACGCTTATGGTTTGGATCTCAGGGAAGGAAAGAGGCTCTCTCTCCGCATCGGCCTCCAAACCACCGACGACCGCTGGGTGTGGAAGGAGTTGTTCGAGAGGAACTACATGATGCAGGTTGAGCTGAAGTGAAGAAAGTTGGATATCTGGTTTTTGGTGATGAGTCAACCTCCAGTACGCCACGTCATGCTGAGCGCCCGCCTGCCTTCGTGAACCAACAGAGGCGGGCAGGCAGCGAGCGCTTTCAGCGAGCAAAGTCGAAGCATGCCCTGAGCAGGCCCGCGGACACCCTTCGACTCAGTCCCAACGGAAAACATTGGGACTTCGCTCAGGGTGACGCGCATGTGAAGCTCTCCCCCGAAGAACTTGCAGGCTGGCAGTTCCTTCAATCCTGCAAACAAGTAAAGAGCACACTCCTTCCATCTATCCAACTCTCCAACACTCCATCTATCCTACTGCGAACTGACCTGGTTTGGTGGCACTACGATTCCTCCATCTCCCTCCCTCTCCCCGCTCTCGATCCAAACGTCATCGACTCACTCAGGTCGTACGTTGAGCGCGGCGGCTCCCTCTTCCTCTCTCTGCTTGCTTCGCAGTATGTTTTTGATCTCGGGGTGGAGGAAGTCAGACCAAACATCCTCGAGAAAGGACAGTGGAACCGACACTGTTGGTCCGAGAAGTATCCCGATATCAGGGGCTTGAGCAGCTTCCAGGGTCATCCCATCTTCAATGGACTGCACGGCGCGGTGTACACGTGGAGTCCAAAGCCGGAGAGCAACTTTGCGGCCGCGTTCTACGAAGCACCGGCACTTCCGAAGAACGGCAAGGTGGTTGCTGTAGAGCGTGAGTACATTAAGCTGAATGAGGACTGGAGAGTTGCGGTCGAGTACAAGCTCGGCAAAGGAAGGATACTCACCGTGGGATCGTTCATGTTCTTTGCGGATGAGGAGAACAGGTTCAGGCCGCATCTGGAATTTCTCACAGAGAATTGTCTGGCGTACCTCACTTCTGCTGCTCATGAACTCAACCCCCTTCCCGAGTTCAAGAATCCGCAAACCTACTGGAGCTTCGAGCCCCGAACCGTCCGCTTCACTCAGCGCAAACCCAGCAAACCAATTCTGTCCGCACCCGCGAACCCCTGGCACTCCAAGCCCAGCGGGCTCTCCCTTGGCCGTGAGCGAGCCACAGACAACTTCTTCGACGTCGGGGGACGCAGAATCCTCATCATGGGAAGCGATGCATCCGGCATCAAGGAAGTGTGGGCGCATCCCCTCCGCATCCTCAAGAATGTGAAGGTCGGATTCAGGATCGGCAACAGAGAGACGGTGTGGACTGATACTCTTCAGCCACAGATTACCGTCAGACCCGAATCGCTCACGCGCAAGTTCAACCTTGACGGAGTGACAATCGAGGAGACTACATTCGCTTCGCTCTCGTCCCCATGCGGCGCAATGCATTTCGAGGTGACCGGCAGTGAGTCGGTTGAGATAGTTCTTACGGCAAGCATCGATCTCCGCATCATGTGGCCACTGTCGGAGCGGGCAACCGGCTCGCTTTCTTACTGCTGGGATGAGTGGTTACAGGGAACAGTTGTTGTCGCTGATGCAGTAAAAGCGGTGGCGTTGTTGGGGGGCTCTCTTCAGCCAGCAGAATACATCATCGGTCGCAATGTTGAGATCAAGGAGGGTGTCGGTCGCTTCGTGGGCGTACCGACGGACGGTGTGCAAGTCGCTGTCGGCCTACGGTATGCAGTAGGCGGCGGAACAACTCACTGCACCATTGCATTTGCCGGCTCGTCTGTAAGTGAGCGGGAAGCGACGGCGGCCTACAGGCGCATGTGTTCACATCCTTCAGCCAGACTCGATGAGCAAGCGAAGTACTTCAAATCCCTTCTCGCATCATCCTCCCAATTCATAGCTTCACACTCGCAGCTCCTAGCTCCAAACTCTGAACTCATGACTGCTTTCTCCTGGGCTCTCGTTGCCACAGATCGCTTCTTTGTCGAGACACCCGGAGTGGGCGCATCGCTCATGGCCGGATACTCGACGACACAGTCGGGTTGGAACGGGGGCCACACCATCAGTGGACGTCCAGGCTACGCGTGGTACTTCGGACGCGACAGCGTGTGGACGGCGCTCGCGATGCTGGCGTATGGTGACTTCGCAAAAGTACGGAGCGTGCTGGAGTTCCTCGGCACGTACCAGGACATCACCGGCAAGATTGCTCATGAAATCACAACCAGCGGCCACGTCCATTATGATGCAGCCGATGCGACGCCGCTGTACATTATTCTGATGGGGCGTTACCTTCGTGCGAGCGGTGACAAGAGATTCGTCCGGCAGGAATTCCCGCGACTCCGGGAGGCAATCGACTTCTGCTTTTCAACAGACACGGATGGTGACCACCTGATTGAGAACACGAATGTCGGTCATGGATGGATCGAAAGTGGACCGCTCTTCCCCACACATGCAGAGTTGTATCTAAATGCATGTTGGTGTACGGCATTGGAGGAGGCGGCATTTGTAGCAGAGAGGTTGAAGAGGAAAGAAGCGGTTAGGGGTTGGAGGTTGGAGGCAAAGAGGATTCGACGCATCATCAACGAGAGGTTCTGGAATCCCGCAACTGGCTTCTACAACTTTGCCAGGAATGCGGACGGAACATTCAACACCGCGCGTACTATTCTCCCCACTGTTGCGATGTACCTCGGTCTCACCGATCCTGAGAAAGCTACGCAGTGTTTGCGCGAGATTGCTTCAGAGAAGTTCTCATCCGACTGGGGTGTAAGGATGATTGCCAACGATGATCCAATGTACAATCCGGAGGGTTACCACTACGGCAGCATCTGGCCGCTCTTCACCGGCTGGACCGCATTAGCTGAGTTGAAGTATGGGTTGCGCGAGGAAGCACTTAAACATCTCACGGACACTTTGATGCTCTCCAAGAGGTTTGCCCTGGGTTATATTCCCGAGGTGCTGCACGGCGAGCGACGCGAGCTGGCAGGAGTATGCCCGCACCAGGCATGGTCAGAGGCGCTTGCAGTGTTGGGAATGATAGAAATGGGACGAGCCCGGAATCGGACATAGAGTCAAGCAGTCAGAATTATGAGCTACGAGATAAGCGATTTCCAAACCGAGGTCATCGAACGCAGTCATGAGATTCCCGTGCTCGTGGACTTCTGGGCCGAGTGGTGCGGACCGTGCAAGGTGCTCGGACCAATCCTCGAGCGGCTCGCAGCAACGAGCAACGATCAATGGATGCTGGCCAAAGTGAACACGGACGTCCACCAGGACCTTGCTGCCCAGTACGGCATACGGGGAATTCCAAACGTGAAGCTGTTTGTCGACGGAAAGGTGGCGAATGAGTTTACCGGTGCGCTGCCCGAACCTGCCGTAGTACAGTGGCTCAAGAAGGCCCTGCCGAACAGGTTCCGGAAGGAGATCGAGCAGGCACAGCATCTGCTACGCGAGAACAAGACCGCGGAAGCTCAGTCGGTGTTGGAGATGATCACACAACAGGACCCGGGCAACGAGCATGCGAGGGTGTTGCTTGCCGGAAGTCTTTTCTCCACAGACCCGGAGAACGCAGTGCGCCTCGTGGCCGGCATCGAGGAACACTCCGAGCATTTTCCGATGGTCGATGCGATCCGCACGTTCAGCTCACTGCACTCAAAGGCACTCCAACCAGACTCCC
>CAYHRX010000328.1:0-4556 GCA_964359075.1 uncultured Chitinophagales bacterium | reverse complement strand
CAATATCTCTGGGACAATCCTGATGTCGCTCTGCGCATGGGGAACGAAGGGAGAAAGTACGTTGAGAAACATCATACGCTCGAGTCGTTTGTCAGTAATGTGAAGCGTGTCGTATGCGATGCAGTTCAACAGAAGCAACAATCCGATACGGGCAAACAAGCACGAGCGACGAATTCGGCTGACGTCATGTAGCACGACCGGAATTCATCAGACAACCATAGAATCGAGTTTCCAATCCAACAAACGACTGAGATCCTTTGAATGAAGATTTTGATGATTTTTCATTTCTGCCCAAATCCACCTCCTCGAGATCTCGGTCCCGCAAAACGAACATTTCCTTTCCTGAGGGAGGTTTTGAAACGGCACGAAGTTTCTGTGCTGACGTTCGGCTCGCCGGAAGAGGAACAGTATTTCAAACGCCACATGGATGGCGTGTGCAAGCATATTGTTTTTGTCAATAATGCCAGACCAAAGTACATAAATTTCTTGAGACGGGCATACGCGTTGCTGCGAGGGAAAAGCATGTTCTATACGCTCTACAGCCGCAAGATGCAAAGGGAGATCGACAAGCTCGTTCAGGAGGAGCATTTCGATATTATCCATTGCGCCACCATACTGTTGGGTTTCCACCGGTTCCCAAAGGGAATACCGCTTGTTGGCGACACACACAATGTCGAATACGATTTGCTCTATCGCGCATTTCTTGAGTCGAAAAACATTTTGCACAAAGCAATTTACTATCTGGAGCACACGCTCGGAAAGCCTCAAGAAATAAAGAACTGCAAGAAGTTCGATGCAATCACCGCGACTACCAAGCGTGACTACGAAATCTTGCATGCTGAGATGCCAGACCATAGGATCAGTGTCATCCAGAATGGTGTGGACCCAAGCTTCTTTGAACCCATGGATGTTGAGCTTGAGCCAAACACCATGGTCTTCACAGGGCTAATGAGCTATTTCCCGAATGATCATGGTATCATGTACTTTCTGGACAAAATATTTCCTCTCGTTCTTGAGCAAGTCCCTACCACGCGATTGTACGTGGTAGGAAAGAACCCATCGAAGGGATTGCGGGCCAGATCGTCGGAGAATATTATCGTCACCGGATTTGTCGAAGACGTACGTCCCTACATTGCGCGCGGCGAAGTATTCATCATTCCCCTGCTCATCGGAGGAGGCATTCGAGGGAAAGCGCTCGAAGCAATGGCCATGAAAAAACCCATTGTGAGCACTTCCATCGGATGTGAAGGTATTGTCCTCAATCCTGGAGAATCGGTGCTTGTTGCGGATACGCCAGCGGACTTCGCTAATTCTGTTGTCCGAATCTTCAATGATGCCGACCTCAAGAATCGTCTGGGAACAAACGCTCACGCGACCGCACTGAAGGAGTATGACTGGGAACAGAAGGGACGACAACTGGAAATTATCTTCCAGACTGTGTTGAAGGACAAGCATGCAACGTCAGTTCTTGCCCCACAAACCGCCGCTGCCGGGAAACGATGAGTAGCTTAAACAACACACACAAGAGTTGATAGAGGATAATCAAACATGGTAGTGCATACCGACTGTCGGTACTACAAAGGATCCATGCCTTGCGCGTTCCATAAGAGAGATGGAAGACTATGCGAGGGGTGTACTGACTATGATCCTATCAAGACCCGGATTCTCGTCATCAAGCTGGCGGCTGTGGGTGATGTTCTGAGAACAACATCCATCCTCCCCCCTTTGAAACAGAAATATCCTGGAAGTGAGATTACGTGGGTAACGAAAGCAAGCGCCGCTCCGTTGCTCAAAGGTAATACGTTTGTCGACCGGCTGTTGCTTGTGGAGGAGAACTACATCGAGTTCTTGAAGCATGAGCAGTTCGATGTCGGCATCTGCCTTGATGCGGACCCTCTGAGCGCGACCATACACTCGCTTGCTGAATGCGCGACCCGGTTCGGCTTCGTGACGGACAAAGCCGGAAAAGTCACCACGGTCAATGAGGCGGCATTGGAATGGTGGCACATGGGTGTCACAACGATAACCTCAAGAAGAAGAACCGGAAGACCTATCAGCAGATCATGTATGAGATTTGCGGACTGCCATTGCCGACACACCCTCCGCAACTCACCATGAGCGATGAGACGCTGAAGTTCGGGCGTGATTTTCTGAAACGGAATGGAGTGAATTCCTCCGGGAAGGTCATTGGCATCAACACCGGCGGCGGCGGGCGATGGCAATACAAGAAGTGGACGTTCGAGGGCTACATCGGTTTCATCGACCTGCTCAAGAGAAGTCATCCCCACGCGAAGCTTCTGCTATTTGGCGGACCTGAAGAGGTAGATTTGAACAAAGAGATCCTTGCCAGCGTCGGCAACAAAGTCATCGATGCAGGATGCAATAACTCGCTGATGGAGTTCTCCTCCTTGATCAACACGGTCGACCTCCTGCTCACATCCGACAGCCTGGCAATGCACATGGGTGTGGCGCTCGGTAAAGCGACCGTAGTACTTGTTGGACCGACATCGCCGTGGGAGCTGGACGTCTTCAGCAATGGCGACATTATCCACAGTGATATCGAATGTCTGGTATGCTACCTCTCGCGATGCGACAAGGTAGTCACCTGTATGAACACGCTCTCACCGGAGCATGTGCTCTCAAAGGTGGAGCGATTCCTGAACTAGGCGGTTACTGACGGATGCTTCTGGAAGCGATAAAGCTCGTTCGGCCAAAGCAATGGATAAAGAACGGATTTGTTCTGGCGCCGCTCGTATTCTCGAAAGAGCTGTTTGAGCCTGAACCTCTGGTAGTGGCTCTCAAGTCATGTTACGCTTTTTGCCTAACGGCAAGCTGCGTCTACATCATCAACGACATGTCCGATGTCAGGGCAGATAGAGCACATCCTGACAAGAAGAAAAGACCCCTAGCGGCAGGCACACTGACATTCGCACACGCGTATGCCATCCTAGGGATTCTCTTCGCGGTTGCGGTGACTGTTGCATACGACCTGAACCCACGGTTTCAACTTGTGCTGGCAACGTATTTCGTCCTGAACATCGCTTACTCGGTGAAGCTCAAGGAGATTGTTCTGCTCGACGTCTTTATCATCGCCGCGGGATTCATGATGCGCGTGCTGGGTGGAGCGTTTGCAATTGAAGTACAGGTCTCAAGCTGGATCGTGCTCTGCACGTTGTTTGTCTCGCTATTCCTTGGCTTTGCAAAACGGCGCGGCGAGTTGCTTCTCGCACCACAAGTTCGCCCCGGCTCCGAGCGGAAGGTCCTGGAAAGCTACGGCACAACATTCATCGACCAGATGCTGACGATTGCCGCTGCAGGTGCTGTCATCTCGTACGCACTGTACACTGTTGCGCCGCGAACAGTGGAGGTTTTCGGCACCGACAAAATGATCTACACAACGGTGTTTGTGTTGTATGGGATGTTCCGCTACCTGTTTCTTATTCACATGACCGACTCAACCGAGAACCCGACAAACGTTGTAACGTCGGATCGGCCCATCGTTGTGGTGATCATTTTGTGGATCGGCACGTGCATTGGGTTGATATACTTCGCTAACAAAGTCTAGGGAGAAGAAGCACGTAATGCTCCTCACTCTTGTCCAGATATTACTCCTTGCGACGGTCGGCGGATTCGTTGTGTATTTGTTTTCGCTCTCAGTGCTCGCCCTCTTTGCACGAACGACCACGGCGTTTGCGGCGACCGCCACACGCAGGTTTGCAGTCCTGGTGCCCGCACACAACGAGGAGTCGGCGATTTCGTCAACCATCCAGAGTATCCTCCAGGTCGACTACCCGCGCACGTGCTTCGACGTGATTGTCATCGCCGACAATTGCACGGACCAGACGGCGGCAGTAAGCAAACAGAATGGAGCGCTGGTCTTCGAGCGTGAGAACCACGATATGCGCGGCAAAGGTTACGCGCTGCGGTGGTGCTTTGACCGGTTGCTTTCTCTCGACGAGCCGTACGATGCGTTCATCGTTGTGGACGCGGACAGCACTGTCTCGATGGACTTTCTGCGCGTGATGAACCATTATTTGGAGAGCGGCGCGAAAGTAATTCAAGCCAGCGACATGGTGAAGCCTCAACCAGGCGCCTGGAGCTCGGAGATGACTCGCCTCGGGTTCACACTCTACAACTATGCCCGCCCGCTGGGACGAAAAGTAATCGGATGTTCGGCCGGCCTCAGGGGAAACGGGATGTGCTTCTCTGCCGACGTGCTGCGCAAACATCCGTGGCAGGCATACTCTCGGGCAGAGGATCTTGAGTTTGGACTCCATTTGTTGCTAAACGGCATTTCGGTAACATTCGCCCGTGAAGCAATGGTGATCGCTACAATGCCGCAGAATCCGCGCCTGGCGGAAAGCCAGCGAGCACGATGGGAAGGCGGCAGGTTCCCCGTTATCAAGCGATACGCTCTTCCGCTCCTCGGCAGGACTGTGGCCCGCGGATCGTTCAAGCTGCTCGATGCGTTCATCGATCTCGTCACGCCTCCACTTATCAATCTGATGGGAGTTGTCGTGGGGTTGCTGTTCATGACCTTCGTTCTCGATGCGCTT
>CAYHRX010000327.1:0-4589 GCA_964359075.1 uncultured Chitinophagales bacterium | reverse complement strand
GCCAAAGACGCGGCTGCTCGATACGCCCTACGATGCTGAAGGCTTCCAGGTCGAGAACTACGATGGCTTGTACTCCGGCATTGTGTACGCGGACGAAGCTCTCCGGCGCTCACTTAACGTTCCGATGGTGCGATTGCTGCACGGGACGGGAGCCCGACCGTTCATTGAGTTCGCAATCAACGCCGGCATCGCATCGCTCAGCGCTCAGAAAGACAAGCTCGGATTGAGCCTGATCCTCGGCGGCTGTGGAGTGACGCTTGAGGAGCTTGTCGGAGCGTACGCATCATTCCCCGCTGGTGGCATTTATGAACCCCCGAGCTTTGTGCATCGCAAGAAAGCCGGGGTCAGTTCGAGCCGGGAAGTGTTCTCGATGTCAACTGCGTACATGATCACTGAGATTCTTGCCAGCCTCGACCGTCCCGACCTCCCCAACAACTTCGAGTCGTCCGTGAACCTGCCGAAGGTCGCATTCAAGACAGGAACAAGCTATGGCCGGCGAGATGCATGGTCCATCGGTTATTCGGCCGAGTACACCGTCGGTGTGTGGATTGGGAACGTGGACAACAAAGGGAATCCCGAACTTGTTGGAAGCAAATCAGCCGCGCCGTTGCTCGTGGACATCTTCAACTCCATCTCAACAGGACATCAGAAGACGATCCTCCCAATGCCACAGGATGTGAGAATACACGACGTCTGTGCAAAGAGCGGTTTCCTCCCAACTTCACGTTGCGACCACGTCATCGAAGACTACTACTCGGTTTCTCGAACACTCACACACACATGCGAAGTGGATAGAGAGTTCCTCGTCTCGGTGGACAGGACGAAGACCTTCTGCCCATCATGCGTCGGAGAGAACAGGTACACGACGGTGAGCTACCAAGACTATCCGTCTGAGCTGCTTAGCTTTTGGTCGAAGACGGGAGTTGCCTACACACAGGCACCACCACACAACCCCGGCTGCACTCGGCTGTTTGCAGGCGATGGCCCCAAGATTATCAGTCCGACCGATGAGATGACGTACTTCGTCGTGTCAGCAAAACAGAAAGTGGCGCTGCAAGCGAGCTCAGGCCTTGACGTGAACGAGCACATCTGGTATCTCGACGACTCATACCTTGGCCGAAACAAGCCAGGAGACAAATTGTTTGTCTCTCTCCGCGATGGAGAGCATCGAGTCTCATGCCTCGACGACAAGGGAAGAATGTCCAACGTGCACATCATAGTCAAGCAGGCAATGTAGATTCATTTCATCGATGACTTGAAACCTCATTCTCGTATGGGAACCACAATGAACAGCAAACGGATTTGGATTGCGATCTTCACGGTCATCCTCTTTTTGTCATGCTCGAAGAAAGAAGTTGACATCCTCAGGATCTCCTCCCCCTTGCCAAGCGGAGTGATTCCTCCAACCTCAGTCATCCGCCTCAGCTTCACGAAGGCGGTGATGAGGGCCGACTCTGCCAACCAATGGACGAGCACGCCGTTTATTGAATTCACACCAACCATTCCCGGGAAGTTTGTGTGGCAGGATTCGTCCATCCTGATCTTCAGTCCCGACGGACCATTGCCAGGCGATGCGCGGTTCCAGGGGAAGTTAAGCACTTCTCTCCTCCTTCAAATGTCCGGAATGAAGTCCTTCGAGGGGAAGGATGAGTTCACGTTCGCAACCGAAAGCTTCGCAATGAGACAGGCGGAGTTTTTCTACGACAGGCTTGGTGAGAAGCGACAGGTGGGCATCAAGGCAAATCTGGAATTCACCTACGCCGTAAACCCGCAGGATGTCGCCAACACCATCAGACTCACCATCGACAAGGCTCCACAGACGATTGCAAAAGTTAACACAACCGAGAAGAGCAAGACCATCGCCATCGAGATTGGCGTCCTGACACAGTTGGAGAAGGAGCGTGAGATCACCATCGACTTCAGCAGCGACCTGATCTCGCCCGAAACGAATACCCACATCAAGATGGAGCGGCCGTTCGTCTATAGAATGCCCGGACTCGAAGAACTCAAGATTTACGGCCACGAGTTCGGTTTCGACGGGACGACAAGCTGGATCAAGATCAAAACATCGCAGGAGATCGACAAAGGCGCGGTCAAGCCGTTCATCACGCTCGACCCGGTCAGGGACTACACAATCACCAGCGACCCGGAAGGGTTCACCATGCGCGGCAAGTTTGAGCCCGGCACCGCCTTCCGCCTCGTCATCAAGAAAGGATTGGAAAGCATCCTCGGGGGAAAGACACAGAACGAGTACGAAGCCGACATTGTCGTTGGGAACGTCGCTCCTTCATTCCGTTTTGCCTCGAAGTCTGGCGTATACATGTTGCTCTCGGGAGAGCGGGGCATCGAGCTCAAGACCATCAACCTCGCGAAAGTGAACGTGCGCGTCAGCCAGATCTTCCAGAACAACCTTGTCTTCTTTCTCGACCAGGGGCGCTCCTACGATTACAACTACGAGTACTATGACGAGGAAGAAGGTGGCTATGGCTCGTACCGGAGGAAGTTCCGATACTATGTCGGCAACTATGGTCGGATGCTGATGAACGACAGCATCGCAGTCAGAAACGTGACGAATCAGGAGGTCACGACGCTCTTCGATCTGAAGCCATTCATGAACACCGGCTACAAGGGCTTCTACCTTGTCGAGATTGCCAACCCGACAGAGGCATGGCGCTCAACATCGAAGCTGATTTCGGTTTCCGACATCGGACTGATTGTGAAGAAGAGCGCCACCGAGGTGGCGGTATTCGCCACGAGTCTTGAGACCAACGAGCCGATTGCAGGAGCACTTGTCTCCGTCATCTCGACAAACAATCAGGTTATTGCATCACAGAAAAGTGATGGCGAGGGCGTTGTCCGGTTCGGCAACTTCGAAGATGTGCGCAAGGGATTCACTCCAAAACTGATCACGGCTGAGTTGGAGAACGACTTCAACTTCATCAACCTTGCCGACTACCGCGTCGAGACCTCCCGGTACGATGTGGATGGAAAGTACGATGTTGCCAACGTGTACGATGCGTTCATGTACGGCGACAGGAATATCTACCGTCCCGGCGAGAAGGTCCATCTCTCCGGCATCGTGCGGAACCTGACGCATGATCTGCCTGCTCAGTTGCCCGTGAAGCTGAAGGTCTATAACCCACAAGGCACGATGGTGCGGGAAACCCAGCACACGCTGAACGAGCAAGGCTCATTCGAGACCAGCTTCCAGACTGCCTCCACAAGTCAGACGGGCGGCTTCCGGTTTGAGTTGTATACGGGGAACAACCTCTACCTCGCATCGTATGGTGTGAGCGTCGAAGACTTCGTGCCCGACAGGCTGAAGGTAAGACTCACTGCGTCAGCCGAAAAGGCGAAGCCCGGAGACAAGATCAAGTATGATCTCGAGGCACTCAATTTCTTCGGCCCGCCTGCGGCCGGAAGGAATTATGAGTTCGAAGGAAGCTTCGGCATCATTCCGTATGTCTCGAAGAGCTTCCCGTCCTTCCGTTTCAGTGATGATGGAGCGACCAACTACCAGGGCAAGCCCGAGGTGTACACCGGAAAGACAAATGAGGACGGCAAAGCCTCCATCGAGTTACCGCTTCCTCCCGTTCTCACTTCAACCGGGTTGCTTCGGGCAAGAGGACGTATCGGGGTCTTCGATGAATCTGGCCGCCCTGTGTACCAGATCGCTCAGACCATCATCTACCCGAAAGACTACTACATCGGGGTGCTCAACCAGGGATCGTACTACATCAGTCCCAACGTTCCCCAAAAGATGCAGATCGTTGCTGTGGACATGAACGACAAGCCACTAAACGGATTCAAGTCGAAGATTGAGCTTTACCGCTTCGAATGGCATTCCGTGTTGCGGCAGCATCCACAAACAAACACGCTCCGATACGTCTCGGAGCGAAAAGAGATTCTCGTCAAGACGGACAAAGTCACGCTCTCAGACAAGCCAGTTGAGTTTTCTTACTCGGCGCCACGGTCGGGCGAATACGTCGTGCGGGTCTCGAAGGACGGCGACAACGGTTACAATCAATTCTACTTCTATTCGTACAGTTGGGGTTCGGCGGATATCACCTCGTTCGAGGTCGACCCGGAAGCTCGCGTCGACATGGTGTTCGACAAGAAGGTGTACGCTCCGGGTGAAAAGGCGAAGGTGCTCTTTCAGGCACCATTCAATGGGAAGATGCTGGTGACAGTTGAGAGGAACCAGGTGTTTACCTACCGCTACCTCGATGTGGTGAACAACGCGGCCTCGATGGAGTTGGCTGTTGATGAGAAGTTCCTGCCCAACGTGTATGTGAGTGCCGTACTCTTCAGGAAAATCAAGGAGATGAACATCCCGCTGCTGGCTGGACACGGTTTTGCACCATTGATGGTCGAGAAGAGATCCAACCGGCTTGATATCACCATTGCCGCTCCCCAGAAGATCAGGCCGAGGACGAAGCAGACGGTAACCGTGAAGACGAATGAGAAAAACGTCTTTGTCACGCTCGCTGCCGTGGATGAAGGCATCTGTCAGGTGAA
The DNA here is from genome assembly GCA_964359075.1 of uncultured Chitinophagales bacterium. Classification (GTDB taxonomy): domain Bacteria; phylum Bacteroidota; class Ignavibacteria; order UBA10030; family UBA6906; genus UBA11986. The sequence goes on along the minus strand of CAYHRX010000327.1, from coordinate 71 downwards.
GAACTACAAGACTCCCGACCCGTACACCTACTTCTACGCCAAGAAGGCGCTTGAGACCGAGACCTACGATT
>CAYHRX010000326.1:1855-4594 GCA_964359075.1 uncultured Chitinophagales bacterium | reverse complement strand
AATGGCGGACGTTTCAGTCAGTGTTCGGGCGATTGACTGAAGAAGCAGATTGTGACGAGGGCCCACAAACCCTCCGCAAAAGAGAATCTTGCCCGGTCCAAACCACTGCCTTATGGCTTCTGCAAATTCCTCACTGAGTTGCTGGTCAGCGTCAATGATGAATAGCGGCACGTCTCGACCATCGTTATCCAAGACATCGGGATACTCATCATACGCAAACATAAAAGGAATGTCTGATGACTGCAAGTGGAAAGCAATCGAGTAGAGGCTTGTCCACCCAGCTTGGCGCGACCAGTCCTCGTCGATGTAGCGCAGGTAATCGCCTTCCTTCGAATAGAGGATCAAAGCCTCAGGAGCTACTGTCGCATCACGGTAAACTTCGGGCAATTCGAAGTAGGTGTCAATGGTGGAGCGTACGAGCTGTTTGATCTTCTTAAATTTTTCTTTCGGGTCCTCAAATGGATTGTAAAGATACATGCTCTGATTTCGGAAGTTGCCGTAGTCCCAGAAGAAGAGGTCCATTTGGTGCAGCAGCACGGACGAATTCAAGAAGTCCTCTGCTCTCTCAATCGGCAATCCCTGTCCGCAGCCAAAATAAACAGCGTGTCGCTCGCTCCAGCTTCGCATGCTCTTGCTCTCGATACAGCCGATACCGTCCGCCTGAGCAGGGAGGACGGACATCTGGAGAGAGCGGTCCATGTACTCTGCAACGTTGTATGCAAAATGCGCGTGATAGGTTGTCGAGAGTTGTGTGATCTCAGCCTTACTGTACTTTCCGTAGTTGTGGCATATCAGGGGGCTGACGTGACAAAGCGGACTTGCGGTGAGGTGGTCAGCCATTCCTTGCTGGTGTGCATAGCTTCCAATCTCATGCACGCCACGGAGATTCCTATCCTCCATGAATCTCCGGTACTCTATAGTGGGCGGATGAGGTGCTGGTTGACCACTCTGCTCCGTCCAGGCTTTCACGAGCGAATCGCCATATCCGTTATCAGGAATGGGGTAATGGTCTGGCTCAGCGTAATCAATGAATTTCACTCCCAGTTCCCGGAGTGCATCGATTGACCTTTTACAGAAATCGATAAACTCGTTACTGCCGTAGTCAATGTTGAAGTGGCCATTGACTTCATCCCATCCTACATAAGGATGCTTGCCTTCAAAGTTCTTCTGCTTGATGTGTGGATACTTTCCGGTAAGGTCGTTGTGATACGTGTCAGCGAAAGGGAAGGCGTGGATGAACATCAAGCCGGCCTCATGGCACTTTCGGATTAATTCCGAGTATCTCTTGGTTTTGATGTCGTCGACCGCGATGGAGGCCCCATCAACACCGACGCAGGCGAGGCCAGTGAGACCCATCTCCTTCAAATCGTTAATGATTTCTTCAGGCGGGATGTGGTGAAAGAGATGCAAGCAACGCCTTGCAACATCTGGATCACGGGAAAGGCATATATTGCTGCGGTCGATAGTTTCTACCGTTGTGTTCTGATCCTTAAGTATTGAGTCAACGGGAAAGAGGTAGAACATGATGAACTTAGGGACTCGGTTGAACGGAGGATTCAAGGTCAGGCACCTCCACCGACAATTTCTACTTTGAAGGTTGATTCGGACGGCAAGTTGATCACGATAAGGTTATCTTGTCGCAAGAGCTGAACGGGATTTCCGTTCACGGAAACTTTAACGTCGGATCCGTCAGTCTTCCGCTGAAGTCCCAAGTGCAAGGTTTGAATATCTTTGCCGCAGAACGAGCCAGTGACCCGACCTTTCTGCATGCGGTAGGTGAGGGTCTGGTTTCTCCATCTCAAAGCCTGGCCAAACCCGGCTTCCCAAAAAGCTTCTGGAACCGTCGGCGCAAGCACGAGTCCTCCATCGAGGCGAAACTCAACCCTCAGGAGGAGACGCTGGACGATCCTGATGAGGTTAGCAGGGTACTCGCAATACTTACGCGCTCCCGCTCCGGTATATCCACCTTTGCCGTCGGGATGGTAGCGCTCTCGCCAGTAGTAGTCATTCTCTCGGCCCACTTCAGAGACGCGCCTCAGGCTGTCAAGGATTCCATCTCCGTCTCCCATTCGCGTCCGAGCCCAGCATTCCACGTACCAGACTCGCCCCATGGCTGCGAGGTCGTGCCGATCTGATCGATAGAATTCCCAATCTTCGTATGCTTCGGGACGAGTGGCGATGCCAGTTGGCATTCCGCCGTAATAAAATCTTTTCTCATCTTTCAACTGCGGCCAGAGGATTGCTTGCTGCTCTGGACTGGCAACGTCTGTCGCAAGGGCGCTCCAATCGACGTCGGTCAAACCATGATTGGCGATGAGCCCGCGTTCAGGGTGGATATATTCTGCAAAATGATCTCCAACCCAGAAGTTCCTTCTAAACTGCGCTGCAACCTTTTCGGCGAGTTCCTGATATCGCTGGGCTGCCTTTGTATTGCCAGCATGTCTGTTCAACGAGCTGACTCGTCGAAATGCATCGACTGCGTGGCACTGTGTTACTCCATCGTATTCGATACGAGACGGCCGCTCCACGTAATGGCCCGCACCTCCAACATACCCCTGTGGAGTGATCAGCGACGCAAGAAAGTCTGCGGCGAGATTGATCGAAGGCAATTGTGAGTCCAGCCAGTTGTTGTCCTGCGTGTGCCGGAAGGTGGCGTCGCCGTTTTGGATGTAGGTTGTACTCCCAAGTGCACGAAGCGGGTCACCGTCGACCCAATGTTTGTAGAAGCCGCCGTTCGGT
>CAYHRX010000326.1:0-1755 GCA_964359075.1 uncultured Chitinophagales bacterium | reverse complement strand
GCCGTTCGGTCGCTGAAATGAACGAACGTAGTCCCAATTTGCTTTGACAACCTCGACTTCTCCTAGCCACAGGAGTGCATCTGTCATCTGGTGGCCGTCGAGAGACGGGTACGTGTTCCCGTATCCAAAATCCTGACCATCGGCGCAGACGGACCAGTACCCGAAGAAGACTTCGTTGTTAATTGCAGCTAAGACGTTTTGCTCTGCCGCACCCTGATAAGCCTCCGCGATCTCCCGGTCAGGAAGGTCCAGATCCCTAAGCCGATGTGTTGTCAGTTGTCCGATCATTGAAACTCCAGATCCTTGTGACGGCAACATCAGCGAACTTGCACCACCGCCTGCAAACGAATCTCAGGTGTGAATCCCTTGGGTTTGAAGACCTCGAGGCGGAGATCGCCAACTGAAGTTGGGGAATACTCGAAGTCATAAGTTTCGCCGACAGAGATGACTTGCCGGGCCGGTCTCACTGTTGCTTGTGCAACGGGTAAGTCCGCTCCGTCCTTGGCAATCGCTCGCCACTGCACGAGCGACGAGTCTCGGAAAAGTGACATGAGCACGGTATAATTTGGAGTAATGTTGACAAATCGAAATCGGTACTTAATGCCAACGTGGAGATCTATTGGTTTCGGTGGGCAACCGCCCGCCAATAATAGAGGTGCGTCGTCAGCCGGGCCGCCGCGGCTCATCAGGAAGATTTTGTCGGTTGAAGAATCAAAGGGTTTACCAGGCTCGGTAACGATTATCGGCCCATAGAGTCCAGAGCTGAGTTGCTTGATATCATTCATGTGCGTGTGGTAGATGAATGTCCCTGCCCGAGGAGGTGTAAACTTAGCGACGAACGAGTCACCAGGTGCAATCGGAGGCGCGATCCGACCCGATTTGCCGCTCCAGCCAGGCACGCCATCATAGTAACTCTCAAGCTCGATTCCGTGCCAGTGCACAGATGTTCCCTCTGGAAGCTTGTTGACCACCGCGATGCTCACTGGCTGACCGCGAGCGAGGATAATGGGAGGACCAGGGATAGAGATAGTATCCGCCAGAGGATTGACATTATCTCCGTGAAGTGTGAATCCGAACCCAGGATTAGGACCATATCGGCCGGGTTGCGCTTGAGCCACAAGTCTGAGCTTCCGTGGCTCCGGGTCCGCCACGGCGGACTTGACATCGTTTGCCGGCAACACAGTTAAACCGAGAACAAGCCCCGCCATCTCTTCGAAGGCATGGTTCGAGACATCATGTGATTCATGGGCAGTCGCTGTTTGCTTCTTTCCGAGTCGCAACTCGGGAGAAATGTGAGCGAGGATGTGGCAGTGGAAGAGCCAGTTATCCGGCCGGGCAGGTACCCATCTGAGAGACATCGTTGTTCCCGGCTGGAGGAGTTCGGTGACGACCAGGCGCTGTTGCCGTGGCGAGTAGGAGCTGTCACGTTCTGCGTCTCCCCGGCTGTCGACGCGGTAGTAGAAGCCGTGGAGGTGCATGGGATGCGGGGCGACGCTTGCGTTGATCCATCGCCAGCGGATCGTGTCCCCGACGGCGTAGGTCAATCGTTCTGTATGCGGCCAGGATCTGCCGTTGATGACCAGAGTCTCTCGCTCTTCTTTGATTTTCGGCCCGCTCGAATCCGCAGGCTCAAACCAAAGTCCGATCATGAAGATGCGATCAGTGAGATGAAGGGGAGAGCCCACTGGATCCACGATCAGAGCGCCTGACAGTTGACTATCGATGCCCTCACGCATATCAAACGGAGTGTGAGTC
>CAYHRX010000325.1:0-4595 GCA_964359075.1 uncultured Chitinophagales bacterium | reverse complement strand
TTGCCGGGAAGTGTCAATGGAATCGGAACGGATCGCTTTGCGACAGGCTCAACCTTGATCCCGGCATGAAAGACTTTGTGCTTATCCAGACGTACAATGACTTCTTCCGTGGCTCTCCCGACGAAGTCGGGATGATGCTCCACGGCCTCATCAGTTCGCTCCTTCCCGCAACCGACTATCAGTAGCAACGAGCTCACGACACCAACTCTGGCCACAACAAACCTTCGCTTACGATGCTTCATGTTGTTCTCCATGTTTCAGTGTTATTCTTCAAAGGGCAACTCGCCTGCGGCTTCCAGGTCCGTAAAAGCCACTGTGTAGTTCAGGAGCGCTCGGGCATACTCCACTCTTGTGGCGCGGGCTGTTCGGTAGATGTCCAGCAAGTTCAAAAGATCGATCTGGTTGTTCTGATACTGGGCAATGCCTGTGGTAACGATGTCCCTTGTATCATTCAGCAGCGATTCATCAAACACCCTGATCTGTGCATCAGCGACCTTCACGGCGGCAATGGCGTTAAGGATGCTTGCCCTGACTCGACGTGCGACGTGGCTGTTGTTCACCTCGGCAATCGATCTCAATGCGCTCGCTTCTTGAACCTGTCCTTTCGGCTCCTGCCAGAACCAGAGCGGAATCGAGATGCCGAGTTCGATGCCAAGAGCGTTTGTGGTCGTTCCGGTGAACTGGTTTGCGTTGAAGGGCGGCTCTTCGGCTCGCCGCTGGTGGAAGATTCCGAGCGAGAAATCCGGGAGGTAGCTTGTCTTTGCCAAACCCACTGCTGCCTCTTGACGGAAAACGGTACGCTGTGCGATTTTCAAGGCAGAGCTTTTCTCCAAGAGTGTCCGCATCAACGAGTCCTCATCCACAAATGACGGACTATGCAAAAGACTATCGGTCAGCACAAGAACATGGTCGGCATCGTTACCGAGGAGGAGGTTGAGCTGAGCCTTTCGGGTCTGGAGGTCACGCTTTGCTTCTGCAATGTCATTGTTGAGACGGGCGATTTCAACTTTGCCACGTATGACATCGAGATAGTTACTGGCACCCGCCTGGTATCTATCGCTGAGAAGCCGTTGGACATCCTGTAGCAGGTGGAGCTGCTCTTCGAGACCATCGATGATCTCCTGACTGAAGCGTGTTTCGTAGTATGCCTTTTGTACTTGTGCTGCCACCAGCGTTTTGATCCGCTCAAGATGAAGCTTGGCGATCTCTCGCTCATGCGTTGCGACATCAATGCGGCCTGACCGACGAGTCGGGAACTCTATCTCCTGTGTGATGCCGATGTCTCGCTCATCTGCTTCGCCAATGTTGAAGTTGGTTGGTGTCTCGTTCCAGCTCAGTTCGATTTCAGGATTGGGTATTCTCCCTGCTTGGAGGATCCTTCCATCTGCAGCCTTGATCTCCTGTAGTGCGGTCAGCACACGGGGATTCCTTTCTAGTGCAATGGCGACAGCATCCTTGAGGGAGAGTCGTTCTCCTGCCTGCCCCGACCGTGTCGGGGCCTGTGAGAATGCCAAACCATGGATCACGAGAAAGACCACTCCCGTCTTGTAGAAACGACTAGTCAAGGCGAACCTCGCAAATGTGTTGATGTTCTGTTGCTATGAAAATGCCCGACGGCTACGACGGCCTTGTACAGCTTGAGACCGTTGAAGCAGAAAGAGAAAGCGAGTGAAGTTGCTATGCCACTAGTGGAGGGTGATAGATCGGACGGGGTGGAGCAGAGAGGGATGACACGACGACGTCAACACCAGCGTTGAGCACAGGGGGATAATAGCCAATGTCAGATGTATGCTGAGCAATCGTCGGGACATGGCAGACACAAGTGCAATCAGAGCTGGTGCTGCTTTCGTCCTTGCTTGAGCCGTTGTGATTGGCAAAGAGGGAACAGATCAACGAAGCGCATTGATCATCGCTGTCACCGGACCAGCAATCGGCATCGCCACACCAGAAAAGCAACAACGCAAACAAGGCGGCTTGCACGATGGCTATTACAGTGATGGACTTTTGAACTGATCGCTTGTTCATGCCGGACTAGAATACACAAAATTGCAGGCAAAATCAAACTTGCCTACTTCTTCTCCAAATCCATCCCGCACTTCGGGCATTCACTTGGCTTGTCAGAGGTGACCTCAGGATGCATCGGGCAGATGTACATCGCCTTCTGCTTGCGAGACGGCTTCGCTTTCTTCTTCACGAGGTCCATCCCGCATGTCGGGCATTTGCCTGACTTCTCAGAAACAACTTGGGGATGCATTGGACAGGTGTACTTCGCCTTGGCCACTTCCTTTGGCTGTGTGGTGCTTGGTTCCTTCTTTTGATCTGCCTGGACCGCTGAGTCGTTCGCGAAGCCGAGGCTTACAACGCCGGCAACAAGAGCCACAAGTACAAGATTAGATCGTTTCACAGGTTTCATCCTTTCATGTTTGTTGTATGATTGAGTGAGAGAGTTCAGTTGCGTCCGACTATCATCGCGACCATCATCGCAACCATGACAACCGCTCCGATGATCATATATGGACTCGTGCCCCCCATTCCATGCATGCCGCTCGAATGCTCACGCATTCCTTCACCAACAACCCGTCGAGCCTCCACAACAATTGCTGGATCGAGCCTCCTGCCTTCGATCTCGGTGAGGGAGAATCTAAACGTGTGTTGGCCTAAACGGCTGGCTTCGTACTGAACCGTGTAAACCCCGGCCTCTTGGCTCTCATCAAACGTCAGATGCTCACCATCTTCGATGGATGCAGTTTCATCGTCCCGCTTGACTGATAGCTGAATCATCGCGTTGGACAACGGTCGCCCCGATGAATCATCGGAAAGCCTCACTGTCAGCTCAGACCTCCTGCCAACCTCCAACTGCGGAATGATCGCATTGACCCGCATACCTCCCACAGTCACCTCCTTCTCAAAGAGCGAATCGTCCGGTGAGTGATGGCTGCTTGACTCTCCCATCATTCCCATGTGCATGCATGACGAAATCAATGGAAGCAGCAACACCAGCAAGGGTATTTTCAGGTTTTCAACCTTCCAGGAGATCGCTTTAGTGGTGTCCACCATGCCCGCCTGTTCCGGTTGTATCCAGCGTTGTAAAGTGGAACGCCATCGCATCCATTCCCGCAACTGCACCATGCCCTGTCATCATTCCCATCTCGCCCGTCCGGGACCGCATCATCTGCATCATTTCACCACCCAGGTGAACCATGTATTGCATGTTCGGTGTCATCATGGAATCTGGTGTAAATGTGCACTCTGTGGACGACATGTTCCAGAAGAAACGCCCCGCTGCTGAATGCCACTGCATCAGGTGGTTCATAGTCATCGAGTCCATCATGGCAGGACCCATTACACTGTGGCGCATGGCAGTATCAACCGGACACAGCGAATCGGCCATTGATCGCCTGCTGACAAGGTGGAAGTTGCGCTCCACGATAACCCTGTCCGCGGGCTGTGCAAAAGCCATTTCCACACGCGCATCCATTCGCACTCCGGTCTCACCATCGGCGGGACGGATTTCGAAGTTTGATTGCTGTGTCGGGTTCATCGGAGACGTGGTGTCCTTTGAACAACCGAGTACGCCCATTTGAAGGACGATTGCGAGGATAGAGCTGAGTCGATTCATGTTTGTTCCCTCTTATGTGTGAGTGTTGTCGCTCTCGTGTTGAGAGCTTTGGTAGAGATAACCGCTACCCTACGATTCCTTCATCCAGCCGGCCATCTTCGACATCTCAAGCTTTCCTTTCTTCAATGCCCGCTCTTTCATGTAACTGAACAGCACCGGAGTCACCACAAGCACGTGGATTAGGCTTGAACCATCTTCCGGCAGGTCGCCTTTGCCAATCTGAGCTGAATCAATGATCGGTTGTCCATCAATCGACAGGGACCCGATGGTCCCGGTGATAATCCTTTCGTGCCTTATCGGCGTCAAAGACTGATCGATGACAAGTTCCGCTCTTCTGCCGGTGGACGTATCTGATCCCGGATTCGTCCATCCTTGAGATGTATACAGCGCTTCGCATAGCGAAGGTTCTCCGGATTGTGAGTTACCATGATGATCGTTTGACCCTCCGCATTGAGGCTCTGGAAGAGTGTCATGACCTCTTCGCTTGTGGCTGTATCGAGATTTCCGGTCGGTTCATCCGCCAGAACGATCGGCGGTTGATTCACCAATGCACGAGCGATAGCCACCCGCTCCTGTTCACCGCCGCTTAGTTCATCGGGCAGCCGTCTGGCCTTTTTCTCCAGTCCGACTTTTTTGAGAATTGCAGTTGCCATGTCCATTTGCTGTGCGTTGGAGTATTGTGTCACCGTCAGGGGCAGCATTACGTTCTCCGCAACCGTCAGGTATGGGATGAGTTGAAATGACTGGAAAACAAATCCGAGATACTCTCTTCTAAAGTCTGCCCGTCGCTCAACATCGAGCGAATAGACATCTATTCCATCGACGACAACCTTCCCTGCTGTCGGTTGACTCAATCCCCCAAGGATCGAGAGGAGAGTGCTTTTGCCCGATCCGGACGGTCCCATGATCGCCACACTTTCCCCATCGGCAATCTCAAACGAAAGCCCACTCAACGCATGAACGTGTTCGTTGCCCC
>CAYHRX010000324.1:0-4620 GCA_964359075.1 uncultured Chitinophagales bacterium | reverse complement strand
CCATCGACATGACTTCCGTGAGCGAAGGATGGGCTGTCGGGTCTGGCGGCACAGTTTTACATACAACCAACGGCGGCTTCCCTTGGAACGCAGCTCCAACACAATATGGGGGCAACTTCAACGGCGTGTACTTTACCAACACACAAAAAGGGGTCATCATAGGCGACATCTCAAACATCCTCTCCACCACTGATGCGGGCGGCAACTGGCTTGCAACTTCGAACCCCACGATCAATAACCTGAAATCTGTCGACTTTGGGAGTGCCAATGTAGGGTGGGCTGTTGGCAATTATGGTACCGTATTGAAAACAACTGATGGCGGTGCATCTTGGATCGAACAGTCAAGCTCGACGTTGAGCAACTTCTTCGGAGTCCGGGCTGTTACCGAGCAATTCGCATATGCTGTCGGGGCAAACAGTTCTCTGTATCGCACGACGAATGGAGGGGCTTCCTGGGAGGCACTTTCTTCCCCCGTCAGTGGTGCCACATTCTACTCAGTGGATTGTATAGATGCGCAGATAGCCTGGGTTGTAGGATCTAATGGACTCGTCCTCAAAACCATTGACGGTGGCAATACATGGCTGGAGCAAACATCTCCCACTACCAATGCTCTCCGCTCGGTGTGGGTCGTGGACAACTCCACTGTCTACGCTGTTGGCTTTTACGGGACTCTTGTCAAAACCACAAACGGCGCAACGTGGGAGGTGGAGGATACAGGCGTGTTCGACAATCTCTGGTCGATTCGGTTCGTTGGTACAGACGAGGGCTGGATCGCAGGCGAGTCGGGAGTTATTCTGCACACCGGATCCGGTCTAACGTCGGTTTCCGCCGGAGAGACGCGGCCTGAGCAGTTCGCTCTAGACCAGAACTATCCCAACCCGTTCAACCCAACTACCACAATTCGATTCTCCCTCCCCTCTCAGGGCGTAACCGATGCCAAGGGGAGGGTCGGGGAGGGGTCACTTGTAACGTTGAAAATCTATGACGTCCTTGGCCGTGAAGTCGAAACACTGGTGAATGAAAAACTCTTAGCTGGGGAATTCCTGGTGAACTGGAATGCGAACGGTCATCCGAGCGGAGTTTATTTTTACCGCTTTCAGGCTGGCGATTTTGTTCTCTCGAAAAAAGCAATTCTGCTGAAATGAAAAGGGCATTGCGCACAACACGCCAAACAACGGCAGTCGCTCGGCTGATCAAGAATAAATGAGGCAATGCGGGATGGAGATTCCCGAAAACAGAAGACAAAGAATAGCCACAAAGGCACAAAGTCACTAAGTATTCACGAAGAAAATGCTCCTTCGAGCCGTGAGAAGCATTGTTGGATAAGGATGACAGAAGATCCCAACCCCCAAAATACTTTGTGAAACCTTTGTGCCTTTGTGTCTTTGCGGCAATTTTTTTCCGTTTCTTGGTTTGGGGAATGTCCACATGCGGGTACTTGACTTTCACTCACAGATATAGTATGTCGCACCAGAGCTTTCAGAGAACCATAGACCCATCAACGATTTTAATTCATCATAATTCAAGAGGTGTCAAGATGAAAAAATTATCCATCTTCTTGTTGTTATTTCTTTGCAGCGGCTTATTTGCCCAGAATATTGAGTCCCGCTCTGCGGAATTGGAAGCGGCATTAGACCAAAGCGGAAAGCTAAAACCGGGTATTAACGGCTCGTTTAATGCGCAAGGGTATGAAATGCAATACGGTAAAAACGGAGAACCAGTATTTAAGAAAACCAACTCACCAAACGAAACACAAACAATTACCTGGTCTGCTTTGGGTAGTGGCGTGGGTAGTAGTGTCTATGCAATCGCAGTCGCTGCAATCGTACCCACTAGCATTGATGTTTATGTGGGAGGGGCTTTCACCACAGCCGGTGGCAGTCCTGCAAATTATATAGCCAAATGGAACGGAACCAGTTGGTCTGCTTTGGGTAGTGGACTGAATAGTTTTGTCTTTGCAATCGCAGTCTCGGGCAGTGATGTTTATGTGGGAGGAAATTTCACCACAGCCGGTGGCATTTCTGCAAATAGAATAGCCAAATGGAACGGAACCGATTGGTCTGCTTTGGGGACTGGAATGGATAATAAGGTCTATGCAATCGCAGTCTCGGGGAGTGATGTTTATGTGGGAGGGGCGTTCACCACAGCCGGCGGCAGTTCCGCAATTTTGATAGCCAAATGGAACGGAAGCAGTTGGTCTGCTTTGGGAAGTGGAGTAAATGGTCAAGTCAATGCAATCGCAGTCTCGGGCAGTGATGTTTATGTGGGAGGTGCGTTCACCACAGCCGGTGGCATTTCTGCAAATAGAATAGCCAAATGGAACGGAAGCAGTTGGTCTTCTTTGGGTAGTGGGACGAACACCACAGTTAGTGCTTTAGCAGTTAACACATATGACGGCAAAATGATGGTTGGAGGTCTATTCACCACAGTTGATGGAAGCATAAGCGCAAATTATGTTGCAAGTTTTACAGATTCAGAAAATCCGTTCCCCATCACCCTCGCATCCTTCACTGGCACAGTCGTCAACGGCAACAATGTGCTCTTGGAATGGATGACCATCAGCGAAGTCAATAACTACGGCTTCTATGTTGAGCGTCGCGCAGTGGGCGAGCCAAACTTTGTCGTGCTGCCCAATAGCTTCGTCCCCGGTCATGGAACAACGATCGAGCCGCAGTATTACTCATGGACACATGAGAACGTTGCTCCTGGCACCTATGAGTATCGCCTGCAGCAGGTCGATATGAACGGCTCCATCAGCCACTCGTTCCCTGTTGAAGTCACCGTTTCCGGACCATTAGGCGTGCGTGATGGTGAGGTCGTCCCGGCTGCCTTCAAGTTGAACCAGAACTACCCGAACCCCTTCAACCCGACGACGAGAATAGGGTTTAGCCTGCCTGCCGGTCAGGCAGGGATTCAGGGTTCAGGGTTTGTATCACTCCAGGTGTACGATGTGCTTGGTCAAGAAGTCGCTTCGCTGGTGAGTGGAGAACTGAAGGCGGGAAGTTATGAGACGACGTTTGATGCACATGGTCTCGCAAGCGGGGTGTACTTCTATCGTTTGTCCGTCGTGCCAACGGCACGACGAGACCTCGTCCCGACAAGTCGGGACGGGCAAGCCGGAGAGTTCACACAGACGAAGAGGCTATCGTTGTTGCGTTGATTGTGTTCTGTTAGGTTCTTATGCTTGCGAGTCCCACGTCGAAAGGCCTGGGACTTTTTTTATCATCCACACCTGCCGGCGTGAATGTGCGGGGAGAGTTGACAAGCCCAATCAATCTGATTACATTCTCTGGGTCCTTCCTCACCTGCCACTTTCATACTTGACTGTTAACCACGAGTTCATGAGAATCCAAGGACATTGGACAATCCTCCTGGCTTGTCTCGCGGCGTTCGGACATCTTTCCGCCCAAACCTACCCCTTTAAAGTCTACACCACAGCAGATGGTCTTGTGCAGTCTTCCGTTGGCAGTATTTTTCAGGATTCTCGGGGCTACATGTGGTTTGGGACTTGGGGAGGAATTAGCCGGTATGACGGGAAGGAGTTCTGGAGCTATCGGAATAGTGCATTCCGCGTAACGGGCATCTGTGAGGATAACAAAAAAACGCTTTGGGTTGGAACAACAGCGGGGCTTGCGCGGCTTGCTTTTGGTGACTCCAGCTTCCAATGGATGAAACCTTCGAATGGTACTCTGCCTTCGGACTATGTAACCACGATCCTGAGGGACAAGGACGGCAATATGTGGGTGGGCACTGACAAAGGGCTTGTTGTATTCACATCCTCTGGCCAAAGTGTTGTGTTCGACAGAGAGCGGGGTCTTCAGGACGATTACATCTCCGGAGTAAAGGAAGATAGTACAGGTGCAATTTTCATCGGTTCCGGCAGGGGGATCATGCGCTGTCGGCTGAGAGATGCCGAACTTATCGACTCGCAAGAGCTTTTGAAAGGAACCATCACCGGTGCAATGATTGTATTGCGCAACGGGAACATTCTCGCTGGCTCGGTGGGAGACAGAACCGTCATCCAATACCAGGACGGCGCATGGCAGACCGTATTCTCCTTCAAAGCTCTGGACCCATCGCTGCACGTGCCAAGCCTCGGCGAAGACGAACAAGGCAACATCTGGATAGGTACAACTTCAGGTCTGGTGGTAGTGAAAGACGGACAAGCCGCCCGTATCTCCAGAAGTCAGGGATTGCCGAACCAATACATCGGCGCAATCTATAGAGACCGTGAAGACATTCTGTGGTTTGGGACTGAGGGTGGGGTGCTCAAGCTTGCGAGCACAACCTTTCGCAGCTACAATTACTCCACGGGGCTACGAGGTGATCACGTCATTTCAATCTTTCAAGATGAGAAGAAGAATTGCTGGCTTGGCACGTACAACGGTGCGGCAATGCTCGACCCTAGAGGGCGAGCTACGTCCTTCGGACTTAGCGACGGGTTGCCACATCTCTCCGTGCACTCGTTCGCCCAAGGCAAGAACGGAAGTCTCTGGATCGGGTCGTGGGACGGCCTTGTCGTCTATGAGAATGGCAGACTCAAATCCGGGCCGATCCGTGAACTCCACCATGCGCCTGTGATCCGACTTCTTCACGACCAGGGTGGAGCCATTTGGTGTG
>CAYHRX010000323.1:0-4620 GCA_964359075.1 uncultured Chitinophagales bacterium | reverse complement strand
AACACCGCAACGAGGCAGAGTCTCATCCTGCTCGATGAGGTTGGACGCGGCACAAGCACATTCGACGGCATCAGCATCGCATGGTCGCTGACGGAATACCTGCACGAGCGCGTGGGCGCACGGACACTCTTCGCCACACACTATCATGAGCTGAACGAGTTGGCCGATATCTTCCCCCGCATCAAGAACTACAAAGTCGAAGTGCGGGAGTATGGAGACAAGGTCATCTTTCTTCACAAAGTCACCCCCGGCTTTGCCGATCACTCGTACGGCATTCAAGTCGCACAGATGGCTGGCCTGCCCGAAGAAGTGACCGAACGAGCGAAGAAGATACTGAAGAATCTTGAGGGATCGGAACTGACCGTTCACAGTCAGGGCAAAGCTCAAAAGTCAAAAAGCAGGGTGACGCAACCGCACGTTCAGATGACGCTATTTGAGATGAAGGATGATGCTTTGCGTGAAGAACTGAAGAAGATTGATGTCGACAAGATGACGCCGATTGAGGCGCTGCAGAAGCTGGCGGAGTTGAAGAAACGACCACAGTAGCACATCATGCTTAAAGGCTTCTTCACCGAACTCAAATCCCGCAACGTCCGCAAGACGATGGCGATCTACATGAGCTCGGCGCTGACAGCCATCGGCATCGTCAAACTCTTCAGTGAGGCGTACGGACTTCCAACTATCATCTTCACCATCGTCGTTACTGTTCTGACGTGCGGACTCGTCACTGCGTTCGTCTTCGCCTGGCACCACGGCAAGGAAGGCGGGCAGAAGTTCGGGAAGAAGGAACTTCTTCTTCACGGTCTCGTAGCAACTGTTGCGACAGTAGCTGTCATCCGCATTTCGGGCAGAGCACCGCACGTACCGGCTGTTGTGCGGGAGAGCTCCATCGCCGTCCTCCCCTTCCAGAACATGAGCGACAGCAAAGAGGACGAATACTTCAGCGACGGCATTACAGAAGACATCCTTACGCAACTCTCAAAGCTCGGTGGCCTCAGAGTCGTCTCGCGCACCTCGGTCTTGAAGTACAAGGGGGTCAAGAAGAGCGTCCGGGAGATTGGGCAGGAGCTTGGCGTCGCCACCATCCTCGAAGGCAGTGTGCGCCGCTCCGGAGGGCGCGTGCGCATCGTCGGGCAGCTCATCAACGCACAGACAGACGAACACCTCTGGGCGGAAACATACGACCGCGAGATGAAGGACATCTTCGCCATCCAGAGCGACGTGGCGCAACGGATCGCGGCCTCGTTGAAGGCCACACTCTCGCCGCACGAGCTTATCCGCCTGAAGAAGCCGTCAACGGAAAACCTCGACGCATACTCCTCCTACCTGAAAGGGCGCGACCACTACAACCGCTACACGCGGGATGATAACGAACGGGCGATCGAGCTGTTCAAGAACGCGCTTGCGCTCGACTCGACCTACGCGCTTGCCTATGCCGGTCTCGGTGATGCTTACGGTCAGCGTGTGATGCGATATGGCTTTTCAAAAGATTGGGCAGACTCGGCAATCAGCGTCAGCACGGTGGCACTGGCGCTGGACGAGGACCTTGCTGAGGGTTACAAGGCGCTGGGGCTGGCGTTCGAGTGTAAAGGAAGGAACAGGCAGGCATTGGAATACTATTACAAGACGGTTAAGTTGAACCCGAACTACGCTCCGGTCGTTGCCAACATTGCGTGGGTCAACAACTCATTGGGTAACTACGATGAAGCATTGATCTGGATGAAGAAGAGCCTCTCGCTGAATCCCGGCGCGGCCCACCGGTACGCGTATGTTGGAATGATGTACGCGAGCCTGGATGAGGATAGCAGTGCCATCCAATGGTATCAAAAGGCACTGGTGATGCAACCCGACCTCGTGAATGGCGGGCTGGTGGAGCTGAGCTATGTCTACCTTACGGAAGGCCGGTACCATAAAGCCCGCGAACTGACCGGCAAAGCCCTTTCGTTTCAACCTGACAACGCGCGAGCACTGGAGGCAGCCGGGAACGTCGAACTGTTCACTCGCAACTACAAACAGGCAAAGGAGTATTTCCAGAAGTCGGTGGCGCAATTGTCTCTTGAAGAAGGTCCAGGAATTTCTCTCGCGTACACCCTGCTGATGCTTGGCAGGCGTGGTGAGGCAACACAAATCCTCGATTCGAACCTCGCCGCCTATACACGCTCCGTCGAAGAAGGAGACGAGGACCTGTCGACGCCCGTCTTTCTCTCACAGATCTACTCACTGCGAGGAGATACATCTCGTGCCATTCAGTGGCTGCAACATGCCGTTGACATGGGATACCGCGACTACCGATGGAGCAGTGTCGACCCACTGATGGAGAACCTTCGTCCGACTGCATCGTTCAAGGCAATCATGGCAAACCTCAAGGCAATAGTCGACGTCATGCGCAAGCGTGCACGGGAATGGGAGGCAAAGCAGACACAGTCATGAAGCTTAACCCGGGAACATTCCTCCAGGAGTTAAAGGTCCGCAACATCCGCAAGACGATGGCGATCTACCTCAGCTCGGCGCTGACGACAATCGGCGTTGTGAAGCTGTTCGCTGAAGTGTATGACTTGCCTACTGCGATCTTCAACGTTGTTGTTGTGTTCCTGACCTGCGGCGCGGCAAGCGCGTTCGCCGTTGCGTGGTACCATGGCGGTGAGGGACCGCAGAAACCAAAGAAAAAGGAATTCGCCATCCACACACTTGTCCTTATTGCAGCAGTCTTCCTTTCGTTCCGGGTGGCAGGGTCGCAGAGAACGATCTCGCGTGTCCCCGATAACCGCACCATTGCAGTCCTTCCGTTCAAGAATCTAAGCGACAACAAGGAAGACGAGTACTTCAGTGACGGCATTATGGAAGACATCCTCACCCAGCTTTCAAAGATCAGTGACCTGAGGGTGATCTCCCGAACATCGGTGATGAAGTTCAAGGATTCCCAGAAGACGATTCGCGAAATAGGCAGTGAACTTGGTGTTGCAGCCATATTGGAGGGAAGCGTTCGCCGCGATGGTATGCGTGTACAGATCGCTGGACGGCTGATCAACTCGACGACCGACGAACAGATATGGGGAGAAACATACCAGCGCGAGATAAAGGATATTTTCGCGATTCAGAGTGAAGTGGCCCGGAAGATTGCCGCAGAGTTGAAGGCGCAACTCTCGCCTGATGAGGTTGCCCGTGTAACGGCGCAACCGACGAAAAATCTCGATGCGTACGCCCTGTTCCTGCGCGGCAGGGATTACCACAACAGGCGCAATAACGAAGACAATGAACGAGCAATCGAACTCCTGAGAAAAGCTATTGACCTCGACCCGGGGTATGCTCTTGCATATTCCGAACTTGCGATGGCATACATCTCCCGCTACCTGTTGTACGGATTCTCCAGTACAATGGCAGATTCGGGGATTACACTGGCGCTGAGAGCAATTGAGCTTGATCCCAAAAGCCCCGAAGCGTATCACTCGGTTGGTAAAGGATATGAAGCACTGGGTAAAGTGTCGTTCGCGTTACAACATTACAATAAAGCCATCGCCCTTAGTCCGAACTACGCTCCTGCGGTTGGGAGTCTGGGCTGGGTGGCATTTGGCGTTGGAAAACTCGACGACGCTCTGCAGTGGATGAAAAAGAGTATTGTGCTGGCACCGGATGTTGCTTCAAGATACATCAGTGTAGGAACGATGTACAACTTCATGGGCGTGGATTCTCTTGCGCTACGCTGGTATCGTAAGGGAATGGAGTTGCAAGATGACCTGATTGTTGCACATTGGTCGCTCGTCTATTTCTATCTCTACAGTGGAAATATCGACCAGGCACGTTGGCACGTGCGCACGGCGCTCGACAAATTTCCGACTGACGTGCACATTCTACATGCGGCGGGCGATATTGAATTGATTGCCGGCAACGTGACACTTGCCCGCGACTATTACCAAAAGTCCGTCAGTTACTCATCCAATCAAGATGGTCCGGGAAACCAACTCGCGTTTACATTGTTGAGGCTGGGGAAAAGGGGTGAAGCAAACACCATCCTCGATTCCAACCTTGCGGTGTACAAACGAGCAAGCGCAGAGCTGCCGGAAGATTTCAACAACCCTCTTGCCGTTGCAACCATCTATGCTATCCGAAATAATGCAGATGAAGCGCTGTCGTGGCTACGCACAGCAATCGAGCGTGGCGCGCGTGATTATCGGTGGCTCAAGGTCGACCCTTTGTTTGTCAGTCTTGGTACCGATCCACGCTTTCTTGAAATGATGAGAGACTTGCACGCCCGGATTGAAGTCATGCGACACAGTGCAGAACAACGGGGGCTATTCCGATAATGATTACTGCGCTTCTTCTCGGCATAGTGAGCGGTTTCATTCTTTCCATTCCGCCTGGCCCACTCAGCGCGGCAGTAACGAAGCACAGCGTTGGTCACAGCTTTCGGTCCGGGTTCATGATTGCGCTCGGTGGAGCAGCTATGGACATCATCTACGTGTTGATCGCCGCCTTTGCCTCATCGGCAATTGTTATCGCGCTTGTTGATCTCATCACAGGAAACGGCTGGACGTTGCTCGGGTTCCAGGTGCTCGCGATTCTTGTCTTGCTCTTCATGGGCGTGCGATACATGAGGCACAAACACACGCCTGCCGAAGAGTC
>CAYHRX010000322.1:0-4624 GCA_964359075.1 uncultured Chitinophagales bacterium | reverse complement strand
CGCTGGGCAACTGCCCGCAATACCTCAGTCGTCCCATCGATTGAATGGTTGTCCACAACAATCAGATTGAATGGGAAATCTGCATTCTGCTTCAACACTGATTCCACTGCCTCGCCGATGGTCTTCACACGGTTCTTCACCGGAATGATCACCGACGCCTCGAATTCGAACTCCCCTTTCTCCAGGTTCACCTTCTTGAACTTCGCCTTGAGGTATGCACCGATCTTCTTCAGATGCTGAGTTGCTGCAATCTCCATCTCGACCTGCACGGCGCGGTTGCGGGGATCGACGTAGTCAAACTGCTTCTCGCCCGACTTTCTCACATCGCTCTCCACTTTGGTGTACAAAAACTCCGCGATCCTCGTCACCGGCCACTTGCGGGAGACAGCCAGCCTTGTGCTGTAGAGCCCTGCGAACGCGAAATCGCTCTTGTGATTCTTCTGGACGCCATGGTTCAACGCATCAGAGTCGAAGAGGAGGACAGAACCAAAGTTGAAGTCGTCTCTGATGCTGCCGAGTTGATAGTCGATGACGGGATGGGCCGCACGCTTGCCTTCCTTGAGGTCGTAGTAGTCTGAATAGACCAGACCAGAGCCCGTATTCTCCGCCACCGCAAGGAACCGCTCCAGCGCAAACTGGCCAAACTCAAACGCAGTATCGTGGATGATGAGCAGAATGTACCGGGACTCGTTCTTCTTAGCCATCAGCCGGAACGTCTCGCTGCCGAGAAGCGACCCAGTCTTCACGAGCTTACATCCCTCGAGCGGCTGCAGCGAATCGTCTGTTGCCAGGAGGTTGATCTTGCCGATGAGGCTGGAGTTCCTCAGTTGATCGACAGTTGCTTGTGTGAAGCCATTCCCACTGTAGGGAATGAAAGCAGTGATTGGAAGAGACATTGTCGTTCCTTTATTCGTGTCAATTCGTGGATGGCTTTTTCTTTCCAAACTCCGGATCGATCTTCACCAGCGCTGCAACGATGAAACCGGGGATCGTCGAGAGAATGACCCATACAAAAAAGTGCCTGTACCCGATCAACTCCTGAAGCCAGCCGCTGAACATGCCCGGCACCATCATGCCCAAAGCCATGAAGCCGGTGCAGATCGCGTAATGCGCCGTCTTGTGCTCACCCTCCGACACCATGATCATGTACAACATATAGGCTGTGAATCCAAAGCCGTAACCGAATTGTTCCACCGCAACGGCGAGGTTGATCAGGATGAAGTTCTCCGGCTGCACCTGTGACAGATAGACGAACGCCGCATCGGGGAAATGGATGGAGCACACCATGAGCCAAAGGACTGATTTGAGACCTTTCCTGGAAGCAACATAGCCGCCAAGCAACCCTCCAAGCGTAAGAGCGATGATGCCGACCGTACCATACACAATTCCGACTTCACTTGTTGACAGACCGAGTCCTCCTTTGTCTCTCGCATCGAGCAGGAAGGGAGACACAAGCTTCACCAACTGTGCCTCGGCGAATCGGTACAGCAGAAGGAACGCCAATGTTGGGAGCAGGTTCTTCTTCTTGAAGAAGAGGACGAACGTCCCGAAGAAATCCCTCAGCACACTCCCCGATGTATTTGTATGGACAGGCCTGTCTTCGATAGGATATGGGAGGATGAACCTGTGGTATAGAAAAGCAAGCCCGAAGACCCCAGCAAGAACAACGAAGGTGACCGACCAGGCAAGAGAGATGTTTCCTCCACTTGACAACTCGATCTGACCTGCAAGTACAACGAGAAGCCCCTGTGCAGTAATCATCGCGATACGGTAAAACGTACTTCGGACACCCACAAATGCAGCTTGAGTGTGTTGATCAAGCCCCAGCATGTAGAATCCATCAGCGGCGATGTCATGGGTGGCCGAGCTGAACGCCATGAGCCAGAAGACAGCGAGCGTATACTGGAAGAAGCTCGGCATAGGGATGGTGAGAGCAACGCACGCCAACGCCACTGCAACGCCAAACTGCATCGCCACAACCCAGAAGCGCTTCGTCCTGAACATGTCGATGAACGGACTCCACAACGGCTTGACCACCCACGGAAGATAGAGCCAGCTGGTGTAGAGAGCAATGTCGGTATTGGAGATGCCCATGCGCTTGTACATGATGACGGAAACCGTCATGACCACGACGTAGGGAAGTCCCTGAGCAAAGTACAACGAGGGCACCCAGGCCCATGGATTGCGGGTTCGGACAGGTTCGGGTGATGGGATTTGATTCATAGAGTGCTATGGATTGATTTTCCGGCAGCCGATGAGATGATTCACTGTTGTTTTCCCCATTGTGAACGGCTCTTCCTTCACGAACTCAAACCCGATTCGTTTGTACCACGCAAGTGCAGCGACATTCTGATTCATCACTCCCAGCCAGACTGCATCCGCGCCACATGTCAGCGCAAATTCTTCGCTCCTCTTCAGCAGTTCTGAACCAATTCCTTTGCCTTGATGCGCAGGCAGCACATATAGAGAATTGAGATAGAACTTGTTGTCGTCGTGACTGAAATGCGTCTTCGCAAACCCAATTGCCTGCGATTCCATTTCAGCAATGAAGCCCCGCTTCGTCTCGGCGTTGCAGAATTCTCCCAACGCACCCGATGTGTAGTACGTATCGAAGAATGCTTGAATATCTTCGTTCGGAATGAAGCTGCTGTATGTAGCGAGCCAGGTTGTCAGCGCGATGTGTTGCACGGCTGGCACATCAGCCAATGTCCACTGGCGAACGATGATTTTCTGTTGGGTCTCTGATGTCACGCGTTGTGCTCAGTAAAGCTTCTTGATCTCTGCCCCTCGGAAATAGTGCCCCACAATCTCCTCCGCCGTGAATCCTCTTGTCGCCATCACTGCCGCGCCGATCTGGCACAATCCAACACCGTGCCCCCACCCCGCACCGCGCAGGACAAAGCGAGTCGGAACACCTGCTGAGTCTCGCTCAGTGTCAACGACAAATGCAGAGCTGTAGAGATGGCTCTTTGAGAGCCAGCGGCGAATCTCCAGTTCTTTTCCCACCGTGAGCGTCTTTTTCGTCCCCTCAATCCTCAACTTCACAATCCTGCTGGAGGAGCCGCGGGCCACCGACACAAGGCTCATCACCGTGCCGCAGTCGATGCCTGACTTGGAACGCAGCACCTCCTCCAATTCTCCTCGCGTGTACTCCACCCGCCATCTGAAAAAGTCTGTCGTCTCCTGATCGAACGATGGAAGAATCTGCCGGAGGATGTTGCCGTCGGTGGTGTTGCAGTATGCATTGGGGTGCGAAAGGATCCACTGTCGGGCCTCCTCCTCCGATGCAATCTGCCGATGCTGCTCTGCTGAATCGGAAACACATTGCAGGTACGGGACAGGCGTCTCCTCCCAGCAACTCGGGAACAGCTCGCTCAATCCGCCGCATGACTTGGAGAAGCGAGCATCGCAGACTTTGTCATTGTGGAGGAGGAACACGCCACGCGTTGCATTCACAGCTTCCTCAGCCGCACGTGAGATAATCCGCGTGATGCCCTGGTACCTCTGACAGTGGTCATCGGCACAGACATCGAACAGATCATGATCCTCCCTGTCATACCAGCGGACGATCTCGCCTTCCAACTCGACGCTGCGCTGCGAGGGGATACCAATGTACCGCTGCTCTCTCTCAAGCATGGCAACGAGCCAACTGCGCGAGGTGACGGCATGGGCCTGCAGAAGATCCGGAGGAGCGTGTGCACTCATCTCGGATGAGATGACGCTTGCAAGGTACCTCTCCAGCGGTACTTTGTTAACGATGGCCATTGTTCCGTCCCCCCGGCTCACAAGTTCCAGGTCGCCGTCAAACGTCTGACGCTCTTTGCGTTCCCAGTGGAAACGAATCCCAATGGTGACATCGTTCAGCGTGAAGGTGGTTCCAGCCGTATGTCTACACAGAACCGATGCTCCAGCCGCAAGCACGGTACCGGCGCCATCAGTCATGGAGATTGCCTTGCCGGTTGTCGCAGCACGGAATTTCCCGGTCACGGCACGCCCTTGAAGAAGGAACGCACCGTGGAGTTCACCATCAACCATTTCACAATGATCGATGATGCCAACTTTGATTGTGGGTTCGGTGGAGATCAAGACTTTGCCTGACCGCTGATAGTAACGTCTTTCCGTGCCTACAGCGAATTCACGATTTCCTCAACAGTCTCTTGATCCAGCATCACTTCGTTGTAGATACTCTGAATCGTTTGGCCGTCAACCCCATTGAAATCCCTCTCCACCGGAGCGACGACCAGTCCCCCGATGTCGATGGTGGCGGGGCTAACCAGCACCCGCTCGTCATCCTCTTTGAAATACACATCGGGCCGATGCTTGCGACGAGGAAACAGCACAACACGCCACTGTCCCCCGGCGAAACTCACAAGCAGATTCACAAGTGGCTCATCAGCGGTTGAGGCCATGTGCTGTATGCCCGCGATCAGCAGTTTGATCACCGCTTCAATCGGCTCCTGCGCGGAGCCTTCAAGCACCACAACAGTACGACCGATACCTTCCGGCATGAGGATCGAGACACCATCGACCTCTTTCAACTTCCGTCTCAGTCTTCCCGGGGCGACTTCCTTCTCAAGTGGAATTGCTCCGACAGGTCCAGCCTGAAAATGCATGTGATCAGGAG
>CAYHRX010000321.1:0-4645 GCA_964359075.1 uncultured Chitinophagales bacterium | reverse complement strand
AGATAAGGCTGCCACGGAGCGCTACCTTGCGTTCCTCTCATCAGGCGGCTCGGACTACGCCATCAATCTCCTCAAGAAGGCCGGTGTAGACATGACGACGTCCCTTCCTCTTGAGCTGACAGTGAAGAAGATGAACCGCGTGATGGATGAGATGGAAGCAATCCTGAGGAGAATGGGGAAGTGAGATTGTGTGTGGGTTGAGCTAGGTTCAGACCAAGCCATGGCGTCATCTCTGCTCAACATACGGTTCTACCTTGAGTGGTTAGTCCTTCGAGGCGTAGTCAGATACATTGAGGGAGGAGACATGGATCAGGCCTGGCGTCGAACGCAACGCCTCGCCCGGCTCGGAACGAAGATACCCCGGCATGAATGGCACTGGACACTGCAGAATCTGAAACTTGTTTTTGGTCCCACACTCACTGATGTTCAACGCAAACGACTCGCTGCGATTGCGTTCGAACAACATTTCGGAAGCTACATGGAGGGTCTGCGGCATCGTGATGTTGCGGTGTCCACCGTAGGACTCGACCGGCTTCAGCACGCGTACAAGAAGGGGCGAGGAGTGATCTTATGCAGCGTCCATCTTGGAAGTTGGGAATCCGGGGGAAGACTCCTGGCGGAAGCAGGGTTCCCGATTGCCGTTGTCTATCGGAGGGCGTTCAACCCGCTGAGTGATAGGGAGTTCCAACGCACTCGTGCATCGTACAATGTAGAGTGGATACCAAGCGACGACTGTCCCGGTCATGGTGCAGGTATTGAAGGAAAGGAGGATTCTCGGATTGATGACAGACCTCGATACCGGCGCAGGAGGGATTCCCGCCGACTTTCTCGGTGTTGAGGCGATGTGTCCTTCCGGACTGGCGCGACTGGCACTTCGGTTCCAGTGTTCTATCATGCCAATTGTGAAAATTCGGGAGCGCCCGGGTGTTGTTACGATGTACGTTGAAGATGAGATCCATCCTCACGAGTCGGAATCAGAAGCTGATACAGCGAGAGCGCTGACGCGGGCTGTGAATGCCGCGTTCGAACCGTGGATCATGAGCTACCCGGAGCAATACAACTGGCTTCATCCGCGGTGGTTGTCCCGTCCCGGCGAGAGAACGTTGGACGTCCGCGCATGCGATGAAGAACTTTGGCGCGAGAGAAGTGGACCGTTCCCGGAACTGCCTGATCGTGTCCACTCGCTCTTGTTAGATCGGCAGGACGCCAGCTGAAGAAGCTCACTCTCGGCTTGTGCTGCGCTGCTTCAGCACCCGCTGACTCCATTGCCACCATTGCGCGGGCCGTTTGCTCAAGTCTTCATAGAGTGACTCCAGCCAGCGACGGGAAAGTTCCTCTGGTCGTTGGTTACCCTCTTCCGCAGAAGCTGCGGGTTCCAGCTCAACATCCACCCCGCCGTTATGAACCTCGTGGACAATTGCTCGCAGAACCGGCACCGGGTTCCGCATCGCAAGCCTCGCCGGGCCCGGGTCAACGTGTAGCAACGCGGGTCCGAACGGAAGCCACAACCCGTGCCGTTGTCGTTGTGGGATGCAGACGTCAAAGCTGACAGAGAAGATTTGGTTCTTCTGAAACGCGGTTTCCGCGGCGCTTGATCCTCCTTCTCCAACATACGTAACTGAAATGCCAAAGTGTTCCCACATCTTCTCCAGATATTTGCGGAGCGATATGACCGGAATTCTGTTGGTCACTGCCGCAACCGGATAACCGCACGCGGCAAGGAGCGTCCGCATATACCAAGTGTTTCCCACATGGTCGTTGATGAGCAGGACCCCTTTCCCATCGTGCAGAGCCTGGGCCAGATGATCTTCACCCTTTAACGAGCACCTGGACCGAAATTCCTGGGGAGTGATTTCCGCGAGGCGAATAATCTGTACGATTGTTCTGGCCAGATGATCGACATGGTCCCGATCGAACCGTTGGAAGCGGTCTTCGGTCCATTGTGCAGGATGGAAAGCAGTCCGGATGTTCCTTCTCCGCCGGCCTCTCTGATGATACGCGAAGAAGGACATGATGGCGTGCGTGAGTCGAAAGGCAGTCTCATCGCTGACGCGTGGCGCAATCCAGAGAAGGCCACTACAAATGATGGAGGCCGGAAAGAAAAGCAAGTCTAAGAAGCCGACCCAGAGGTTTCTGCTGATGCTCCTTTGTGCCGGAGGGAGTAATGCTACTCGTTTCATTGCGGCATGCATGATGTTTTATTGCGGAAACAGGCTGCAGCGAGCGCACGCAGCATCGCTACAAAACGGGTTGGAGAGAAACAAGATCAGGTTGCCGCGTCGGTGACATAAGCTGAGAAGACACAAGCCGTCGGTAGGAGTCACAGCGCGCCAGCAACTCGCTGTGCGTTCCTTCATCGATCACCCTGCCCGCGTCGAGAGGCGATGGGCAATGACAATGGTTGTTCTTCCTTCAACAAGCGTGGCCAGTGCATCATGGAGATCGCGTTCGGTCTCACCATCCAATGACGACGTTGCTTCATCCAGAATGAGGATGGGGGCGTTCTTCAATAATGCGCGTGCAATGGCGATCCGTTGCCGTTGTCCTCCGGAGAGCTTCACACCCCGTTCCCCGATGGTGGTATTGTAACCATCCGGCAGACTCCGGATGAAATGGTCGGCTTGCGCGGATGCACATGCAGCATAGACTTCCTCGACTGCTGCCTCTCTCCGGCCGTAGCGTACATTCTCAAAGATCGTGTCGTCAAAGAGAACCGTATCCTGAGGGACAATAGCGATGGCTGCACGTACCGACGCTGCCGTCAGCCGTTGTGTGTCAATGCCATCGATGAGGACCGTTCCTGTTTGCACGTCGTACAGCCGTAGGAGGAGATGCACGAGTGTGGACTTGCCTGCGCCGCTTGCACCAACGATACCAAGGCATTCTTTGGGCGCGATCCTGAGCGACACATCGCGCAATGCTTCCTCGCGGTCAGGATACCTGTAGGTAACGTGCTTAAGGACAATTTCTCCCCTGATGGGCTGAGGGAAGGTGATGGCATGAAGTGGGTCGGCCTCCTGCGGTAAGCCAAGAATTTCATCGAGGAGCACCAATGCGGCGCGACAATGCTGCCAGCGTGACAACAGCAAGCCCAATGTTCGCGACTGAGGCAGCAGTAGAAATGCGTACAGCAGGAATGCGATCAGCGTGTCGATCGCCATCTCGCCGCTTGCCACCAGTCTGCTGCCAACCACAAGGACAACCAGCACACCACCGATGGCCACGGAGATGATCACCGGCTCAAGGAGCGTGATAGAGCGGGTGCTGGTACGCAGCGACAACAGCAAGTCGTCGTGCTTGCTTTTAAGCAAGCTGATGTGATATGGTTCTGCGTTGTAGGCCTTCACCATGTCGATCCCGAGCAAAACCGTATAAAGATATGCAGTGACGCGACCAAAGGCCTGCTCAGAATCCTGCAGTGCGATACGATGTCTGGCGAGGAGGGGTCGCACGACGAGCACTCCCAGAGCTATCGTGAACAAGAGAACGAGAGTGAGTTCCCAGCTTAGAAGTGCAAGCATGACCGTTGCGCCGCATCCCAGTACCCCTACGCCCAGAATCAAAGCAACAGTATACTTGATGAAGAATTCAATATCTCCGATGCTCGCGGTCAGACGGTGCAGAACCTCACCAGTCTTGTGCTCACGGTGAGACTGCAGAGGCAGATGGAGCAGCGTGTTTACGTACTGTATTCTCAGGTTGGCGGTCACCTTGTGCGCAACCCCGAACATGAGCGTGAATGCCCAGTAGCTCCCAGCAGTGATGCAAACAAGGCCCAGCACCGCTGGCGCGATCAATGAGAGAGGAATGGAAGGGGATGACACGGCGATATGAAAGAGCTTCCCGGCTGCGGCCGGGAGAAGGAGCAAGCCAAACGAACTGAACAAAGAAAGCACTAATGCAAGCACCACACTCCAACGATATGGCAGCAGGAGTTGCGCAAGCCGTCTAGGCATACTGATCATCAGTCATACGAACGTAATGGACCGTTCGCGTGGTATGAAGGACGAATGCGGCGGCTCGACTGAGCACACCTTCGCTGCCAAGGGAAGAGCATACCTGGGCAAGTCGCCCACGCATGCCGGCCGCAGCCAATGGATTCTCAAGGATGCGTAGTGCCTCCGTTGCGAGGCGCTCTGGTGTAACGTCTTCTTGAATGAGTTCTGGAACGATACGCTCGCCCGCGAGAATGTTCGGCATGGCAATGAAACGGGCCTTGACGAGTTGGCGCGCGAGCAAGAACGTGATGGGCCGGACGCGGTACGCTACCACCATCGGCACGCCCAGCAGCGCAGCTTCAACAGTAGCGGTGCCGGATGAAAGCATGATGAGCTCGCATGCGCTGAGGCACGTGTACGTGTGACGATCTATGATGGTGACATCGTTCGTCATCTCTTCTTCCGCAAGACTCTCTTCGATCTGCGGTCGCAGATGAGGCGCGGCAAGAGGTAGGATCACTCGCAGGTCGGGCTCATGCCGTTTGATGATCCTTACCGCACTGAGCATGCTTCGCGCATTCGTTCGCCGCCGGAACCATAGAGCATAGCGCTTGTATCAAGAGCCAGAATAGCTCCGGCGAGATGTCCGGACAGGCGGTCTCCCGAAACTTCACCGGCAGCCATGAAGATGCGGAGACGATCAGACG
>CAYHRX010000320.1:0-4657 GCA_964359075.1 uncultured Chitinophagales bacterium | reverse complement strand
GACCCGTGGCGAATTTCTGCTGCGGGACGCGGGGTTGGAAGTCCTGCACTGACTGAAGAACTGCACACAACCCAGGACTGATGGGGTCGGCGAAATCCCATACCTTTATGTCGCTCAATACTAGGTTCTGAGCACCATCGCTCGGGGAAGCGTTACGAACACGAATCCCATGCTCAAGATCCGCACCGTCTCCGGCAGGGCGAATGGCGAAGTTGCTGATGGTCAGGAAATCCGATCCGATAATATCGAGTGCGGCATTCTCTTCGCCCGCCGAGCCATTCGTCTTCAACACCGGATCGTTGCCGAATCCCCCCTTTTGGAGAGTGATGGTGTTTGTTGCCGTACCCGTTGCAGTGATAGCCGGAAGGATCTCCGGAAATGTCTGGCCCGCTTGTACATTCAATGTCGTTGGCCCGGCAACGCCAAGTGCGTTAAGGTTCGAGATCGCTTCGCCAATAAAGTTGAAGTTGGTTGGACTCGGCGGGCTGTTTTGGTCAACCGTGTATTTGCCTTGCATGGGCAGTGTGTCTGTGGTATAGGCAAGCACCTCGATCTCATCCACTGCGATGGGCGGCTGTGTCCCAACATTATTGTCATTCCTCCAGCTGAATACCAGCCGCACGTGGGAGGTGGGCGTTGGGAAAATATGAGCGGTGAACAGAATATACTCATCTTGACGATTGTAATTCTGTAATCCAAATTGTCCAGCACTGAGCTCTGTACCTGCAATCACTGGAGTTGAGGTTGGAACGGTATATACCCTCATTCTATCCGTTACAGATTCTCCTCGACCTCTGAATCTAAAGGAGACTACGATAATGAGCACGTTCGAAGGCACGATAATGTCGCGATAGAAATGAACCACAGAAGCTAACGCCGTGTTGTATGACCAAGAGGCGCCATTGTTTGAAGAAATGTAGGCCCCGCGAAGTCCTGTAAAGGCTCCCGTTGCTGCAGTGCCAAGGTGCCAGGTGTTTGGCTGACTTCCGTTCTCAAGAATCCATCCGTTGTCAGCGAAGGTTGGCCCGAGTTCAAATCCCCCCTCCGCTGTGCGACTAACGAGGATTATTTGTGCTAGGGACTGAACGGTCAACAGACACGTCATACTCATCAACAAGAGAAATCGGAGCTTCATGGCATGTCCTCCTATTTTTCACAGAACAGGAACTGCACGAGCTTTGTGTACGCCCGAGCTTACGCAAAAGTCACAAGCAAAGTCTGAAGAAAGGGATGGGATGACGCAGTGTGGTAGGCTGACCTTTGGATGGCCCATCCTTCTACAGGTTAGTGAACGGACATGAGATGTGGAATTCGGGGAAATGCTATCATCGGGTTTTAACCCAACTCCCGTGCGGCCAAAATATGGCTAAAGCCATTCGGGATTTCCCTTTCTGTGGAGATGAAAAGGATTGCTTAAATGAGCGAGCCTTTTGACGCTGTGCGTGCGCTACAACAAAAAATCCCAAGCTCGCGCATATCACCGCAGCAATAAAAGCCTTTTCGTCTGTGTAAACTCACCTGCTCGAAGTCGGTAAAGATACACGCCGCTCGCCAACCCCGTTGCGTCAAACGTCGTCTCATAACTTCCCGCTTGCAGATTCTCACTCACCAACGTTCGCACTTCTCTCCCCAACACATCATACACCTTCAACGTCACGTGACTGACTTCTCCGTAAGGAGTCCTTCGGACTGATATCTGATCTCTGTCGTTGGATTGAACGGGTTCGGATGGTTCTGTGAGAGAGAATACTCAGTTGGTACGTCATCTGGCGGATCATGCACGCCGGTTGTCTGAGAATATTTGACTGTAGCGTAATCATAGTCCGTCCCGATTCCCCGGCTGCGTCCTGTTACATAGATATTTCCTGCAGGGTCAAGTGCTATGGAGACAGGATCGTCCGATGTTCCTTGAGGACCATTGTAGTATACTGCCCATTGCTGTACGCCTGATGAGTTGTATTCTACTGTTCCATAATCACTGTTGCTCGTCCCGGTAACAAACACATTACCAGAGTTATCTAATGCAAGCGAAGCTGCAACATCGGTGCTTGTCGTGCTTCTCCCAAGGAATCTGCTTGCCCATAGAGAATCACCGTTCGGACTGTATTTGAGCGTTGCATAATCTGTATTGGTGTTTGAGCTAAAGCTTACACCGGTAATATATGAATTCCCGGAGGCGTCAATGGCAAATGCCGCCGCTCCGTTACTGTTACTGGTTCCTCCATTATACCTCCTTGCCCAGAGAGAATCTCCGTTGGAGGCATACTTTATTACAACATAATTGGTACCGAGACTGGCCACCGAGGCTGTTCCTCCAACGTAGACATTTCCCATGCTGTCAACGGCAACAGGGCTATCGTTCGTCCCGCCCGGTCCGTCATAGATTTTTGCCCAGCGTTGTATGCCGGCTGAGTCATACTCGACAGTTACAATATCTGTGTATGGGATTGAACCACTTACGACACGTGTTCCTGTGACGTAGACATTACCGAAGCGATCAACAGTGACTTTGGAGGCAATGTCATCATTGTTGCCAGGCCCATTGTAGTAGGCTGCCCAAACAAATGTTCCGTTCGAGCGATATTTTACAGTTCCGAAATCATAATTGCCACTGGAATTGATTACTCCGCCAGTAACATAAACATTCCTTGCTGGATCAACGAACAGGTCCCAAGCTCCACCGGAGAATGCAGTACCGCTAAAACTCTTTGCCCAAAGAGAATCTCCATTCGCACTATATTTTATGGTAACATAAACCGCATTGCCAACGCCGGTGACATAGACGCTTCCCTGATCATCGACACGGATCGCTCGAGCAACGTCTGAAATGGACAAAACGCTTTGATATCTTTTGGCCCACAAGGAATCACCCGACGAGCTGTACTTCACCGTGAGGTAGTCCAACCCGCTTGTCCCACCGCTTTGGCCTGTGACGTGTACATTTCCAGCCGCATCGACGGCAATTGCTTTCGGTTCATCTGCGTAGAATCCTCCGGGCCCGTTGTATCTCGAAACCCATTGCTGTGCAACTTGCGCTATCAGAACTTCTCGCACACTCATTATCACCAAAAGAAAGACAAAAGACGTTTTCATGGCATCCTCCCAAAAAGTGATTTGTGTGTTTCAGAATTAGTGTCATCCCTGCTGTTCGAAGCCGATGGTCCCGACACAAAGCACCGGCCTGCCCGCCAAACATAGCCCAACACAGGCAGGCGGGGATTACCTCGCCAGGATCAACTTCTTGGTTTGGATGAAACTGCTTACCTGTAGTCGGTAAAAGTACACACCGCTTGCTAGCCCCGTTGCGTCAAACGTCGTCTCATAGCTTCCCGCTTTCAATTCTTCGTTCACTAAGGTTCTCACTTCCCTTCCCAACACGTCGTACACTCGTAGGGACGCATGGCCATACGTCCCTACAGGGATTGAAAAACGAATTGTCGCCGTTGGGTTGAACGGGTTGGGATAGTTCTGGTGCAGTGCGAACTCGAACGGCAGCACGTCCTCGCGACCCTCTCGTACGCTGGTCGGTATCGCGAGCAAAGAAGCCACAAACACATCCGAGGGACCGCGCAACGTAGTCTGGAACGCCCCGGGAGTGGTCACAAGGTCCGGGGAGGTTGTCTGACCCAGGATATACACGGGAATTCCCGTAGCCCCATCAGATCCTGTGGCCCCATTCAATACGGGGGGTTGCCCTAGAATAGCGAGGATCTCTTCGTTCCCTGTCCCGCCAAATAATGAGGCGAAAAAAAGGAAACCGCCTTCGGGATTGAGCGTTACAACATAGCCATCAGTCAGACCCCTCCGGACCGAATCGCCACGTACAATCGGAAAGTTCGCAGAGGCTGTTCTTCCCACCACAACCATGTCATTGTCGGGAGTGACGGCAATGCCGCCGCTGAACTCATCAAATGTTCCGCCCAGATACGTGGATGTTATCAAATTGATCAAGTCAGCGCCGAACTTTGCCACAAAAGCATCGAACCCGCCATTGTAGGTTCGATCAAAGGCTCCGAGTGTAGTTGGGAAATTGCTTGAGGCAGTATAACCTGTGACCGCCCTTATGCCTGCGAGGATGTCGAGCCCCGTAACCTCGTCATGGCTGGACCCGCCCAAGTACGTGGAGTTTCTCAACTGCGCAGAGTCTGTCCGTGATGGATCAAGGTTTGCCAGGAATCCATCTCCGTTGCCATTGTACGTAAGATCGAACCCCAACTTCACAGGAAAGTTGGACGAGTGTGTGATGCCTGCAATTGTCGGTTTTTGTGCGCTGTCCACCGCAACGTCGTTGGCGAAGTCGTTGAGAATGCCGCCCAGGAACGTACTCCATGTCAATTGAGCAGTTCCCACGAGGGTGTAATTCAGCCGGAGCGCAAACGCGTCGAATTGTCCGTTGGCCGTTCTGTCGAACGCACCGACTGTGGTGGGAAAGTTTGTAGAACGCGTGAAACCGACGATCGTGGACTGCGGGGGTTGCTTGGCTTGCCCTCCGACCCCCGCGTTCGGAATATCATCCAGAGCCCCGCCGATGTACGTTGAATACCGGAGTCTGCCTAAGGAATCGAATCTGGAAACAGTAATATCCAAGCCACCATTATGCGTGGAGTCAAAGGCATTCAATGTTATTGGATAGTTGAGCGAGTTTGACGCGCCTCCC
>CAYHRX010000319.1:0-4659 GCA_964359075.1 uncultured Chitinophagales bacterium | reverse complement strand
TAGAGAAGAACTCCTTGCTTTGCTGCATCGGTGGCTTCCTCAAATACATCCCCTTCGGTGTTCTCACCATCCGTCACGATGACGATGACCTTCGTTGTCGTCTCTTTGAAATCAAACGACTCCATCGCCCGCTTGATTGCGGACCCAATCGCCGTACCGGGCACGGGTACTACATCAACATCCACGACATCGAGGAAGAGGTTTGCCGCGCTGTAGTCCGTGGTGAGCGGGAACTGCGTGTATGCTTCACCGGCAAACACAATCAAGCCAATCCGGTCGCCCCCGAGACGGTCGATGAGGTTGCGGATTTCGAGTTTGGCCTTTTCCATCCGGTTCGGTTTGATGTCTTCGGCCTTCATGCTGAGCGAGACATCGAGCGCGACGAAGATGTCGACACCCTCCTGCTTCACCTCCTGCAGCCTCGTCCCGATCTGCGGGTTCGCCAGTCCGACGATGACGAGCGTCAGTGCACCAAGGAGCACCGTGAACTTCAGAAGCCGCTTCCTTCTACTCGCCGATGCGGCAAGGCGTTCAAGGATCATTTCGTCGCTGAAGCGTTGAAGCGCTTTCTTCCTCGCCCGAGCCACCAGCCAGTACGCGACGATGAGGGCCGGAATAATCACCAGGAGATAGATGTATTCAGGATGTGCGAATCGGACCATCTACGGAAGCTTTCTCAGTGTCGTGTTTGAGAGAATGAACTCAAGAAGCAGCGCACCCAGCCCGACAATTACCCATCCATAGAACAACTCCGTATACGAACGATACGCACGCACTTCAATCCTTATCTTTTCCATCTCATCAATCTCGTTGTAGATGGCCTTGAGCGTCCGGTTGTTGGTCGCTCTGAAGTACTGTCCGCTGGTGATCTCGGCAATCTTCTGCAGCGTCTTCTCATCCACGTCAACAGGCTGCATCTGCACACGTTCCCCGAACGGTGTCGGAACCGGATACGGCGCCTCTCCAATCGTCCCTACGCCAATTGTGTAGATACGAATGCCAAACGTTTGTGATATCTGTGCAGCCGTGAGCGGATCAATCTCGCCGCGGTTATTCATGCCATCGGTCAGGAGAATAATCACTTTGCTTTTCGCTTTGCTATCCTTGAGTCGGTTGACTCCCTGCGCAATTGCCAAACCGATGGCCGTACCATCTTCCACCATTCCTGTCTTCACCTGCCGCATCAGGCCTTTCAGTACCCTGTAGTCAGTCGTCATCGGGCATTGGGTGAAGCTTTGTCCTGCGAAGATGACGAGTCCGATACGGTCGGTGGTGCGGCCCTCGATAAAGTCGGAAGCCACCTGTTTTGCCGCTTCAATCCGGTTCGGTTTGAGGTCCATTGCCAGCATGCTCGTGGAGATGTCGACCAGCATCGCAATGTCGATCCCTTCCGTGTAGATGTCCTCGCCCTGTGATGTTGTCCGCGGCCGGGCGAAGGCAACGATAAGCAGAGCGATGACGACCATCCTGAGAATGAACGGGCCATGGCGCAGCCGTTCTTTCAGTGTCGGCTGAAGTTTCAAGAAGGGGAGGAGCGTGGAATAGCGTATCTCACTCGTTGCGGCTCTGTGCCTCCGGATGTACCAGAAGACGATGAGCGGGATGACGAGCAGCCCGTACAGAAGCTCAGTGTTGGCAAACGAGACGTTAGGATTCCACATTGGCGGTCACCCTTTGCTCGGTCTGCACCGGCTGTTTCACTTCGACAGCTTTTGTTGCCTCAACAATGTCGAACGCCATTGTCAGGATCTCTTCGTGCTCGGAAATACCCGGCTGGTATTTGGCGAACTTTACAAGATCGGAAAGCTGCAGCATCGTCTCGATCTTGCTGCACACCGAGCCTTTGATCTGGAGGCGGATCAGTCCGTACATGATCTCATCCGTCGTCTGCTCAAGCGCCATCAGGCGGTATCGGTTCTCGACATACCGACGTACGATCTCAGAGACTTCGGAGTAATACTGCTTGATCAGTCCCTTCTGCCAGAGTTTCTTCTCCTTCAGCGCCGCCAACTCCTCAAGAGCAATGATGTGTGCAGGTCGCGGTGGAGGAACATACACCTCACCTGTCGCCTTTTTCTGTCTCTTCTTCCAGAACCGATAGCCAAAGTAGCAGAGTGCCGCAACCAGCAGCACGATGCCGAGATACAGAGCAATTTCCGCGAGGGTTAGCGGTATCGTAAGCGGCGGCTTGAGGTCTTTGTACGCCTGGCTCGTATCGACGGCAAGCGTGTGGATGGTAAGAAGGAGCGGGTTGGTGCTCACACGTCCCAACGATGTATCGCCCGACAACGAGTAGAATAGTTCGAGCGGAGGAACGATGGCAACTCCCGAATCGTACTTTGCGACACTCAGCGAACCGGAGCTTGTCGTGTCGGTGTTTGACTTGAACTGCGGGCGATCAAGAACATGGAAGCCTTCCATCGTATCCGCAACGGCCATGTTCAGCACTGCGCCCTTCGGGTGAGTCACATCGAGGTGGACATTGACGACATCGCCGACGAGGTAGTTCGTGGAATCCACGCTCGCACGCGCTCGCACTTCCTGCGAGTAGAGCGCATACGGCACTACGAAAAGAAGCATGAGCAGGAGACAGGACCTCATCACAAACGACGCTCTCTCAACTGGAAGAAATCCACAATCGGCTTGATGTACGGCCGGTCTATGCGGATGGGGATCGCATCAACCTTGCTGCGGATGAACATGCTCTTGCGCTCAGCGCGGAGCTTCTGCCAGTAGCGCTCAAACTCTGCGCGCACCTGCGGGTTGCCGGTGTCGATCCAGCGTTCCTTCATCGTCTCGGCATCCCGAAGTTTCATCAAGCCCACATTCGGCAGAACCTCTTCCCGCGGATCGCTCATCTCCACGGCAATCACGTCATGTTTGCGGCTGATGATCCGCAGTATGCTGTCGTATCCATCGTCGATGAAGTCGGAGATAAGGAATGCAATCGACCTTTTCTTGTTCACGTGATTGAAGTACTCCAAGGCAGATTTGATGTTCGTGCCCGTCCCCGTCGGCTCAAACGAGATCAGCTCCCGGATGATGCGCAGGATATGCGCCCGGCCTTTCTTGGGCGGAACGAACTTCTCGATCTTGTCGGTGAAGAGGATGAGGCCGACCTTGTCATTGTTCTTGATGGCGGAGAATGCGAGCACGGCACAGATCTCGGCGGCGATCTCGTTCTTGAGCTGCTTGCCAGTCCCAAACTCTCCAGATCGACTGAGGTCAACCACGAGCATCACGGTCAGCTCGCGCTCCTCTTCGAAGATCTTCACAAAGGGATGGTTGAACCGGGCAGAGACGTTCCAGTCGATGCTACGAATGTCGTCGCCGTACTGGTACTCGCGGACTTCGGAAAACTCCATGCCTCTTCCTTTGAATACGCTGTGGTATTCACCGGAAAAGATCTGGTTCACGACCCCGCGGGTCTTGATCTCTATCTGTCTGACTTTCTTGAGGAGCTCTCGGGTATCCATTGGTTTGTCTCACGCAAAGGCGCAGAGGCGCAAAGAATGATAGTGAATATGGCTACTCCTCCAGCCCGTTCACAACTCTCGTAATCCCATCCTTGATTCTTGCGCTGCCGAAGTTAATGAGCAGGCCGAGCCTCTTGTCGGCCAGGCGAAGATACGTCAGCAACTGTTTCTTATGGACTGGCGCCACAACCTCGACTGATTTCAACTCGAGAATGAGCTTATCTTCAACAACCATGTCCGCCCGGTATCCTTCCTCAAGCCTGAGCTCATCATAAACAACAGGCAGAGGTTTTTGTCTGACGACCTTTAGCCCTCGCTTCTCAAGTTCGAATGCAAGAACTGCTTCATACACAGACTCAAGCAGCCCGGGACCTAATGTTGAGTGAAGCTTGAACGCTGCATCAACAACCTCCCGCGCTATATCATTCTCCTTCATTCTTTTCACTTTGCGGTCTTGGCGTCTTTGCGTGAGATCCGCTCACGGCACTTCGATCTTGTTCAGTACTTCCTGCACCACCTGTTCGGATGTCACCTCTTCCGCCTCCGCTTCGTACGTCACCGCCACACGATGCCGCAACACATCCATGCTGATCGCGCGGACGTCCTCGGGGATCACATATCCCCGCCGCTTGATGAATGCGTACGCCTTCGCACCAAGTGCAAGATAGATCGAGGCACGGGGGGACGCACCATAGCTGATGAGCGACGTCAGCTTGTCCAAAGCGTAGTCCTTTGGCTGCCGTGTTGCAAACACGATATCGAGGATATACTTCTCGATCTTCTCATCCATGTAGATCTCGTTGACCACGCCTCTTGCCTTGAGAATCTCAGATGGGGAGACGACGCTGTTGGGAGTCACCGACTGACCATTTACGTTGGAGCGCATGATCATCAGCTCCTCATCCTTCGTCGGATAGGTGATCTTCACCTTCAACATGAAGCGGTCGACCTGCGCTTCAGGAAGCGGGTATGTCCCTTCCTGCTCAATCGGGTTCTGAGTTGCAAGCACGAGGAAGGGCTCCGGCAGCTTGAATGTCTGTTCGCCAATGGTCACCTGACGCTCCTGCATTGCCTCGAGCAACGCGCTCTGCACTTTTGCCGGGGCGCGGTTGATTTCATCCGCAAGTATGAAGTTTGCGAAGACGGGCCCCTTCTTCACCTGGAACGTCCCATCCTTCTGGTG
>CAYHRX010000318.1:0-4661 GCA_964359075.1 uncultured Chitinophagales bacterium | reverse complement strand
GTTGAGCACACAGTCCGATATTGTGCTCTACTCATTGCGTCCTCTTCACTCAATGGAGCAGGCAGGCGATCCGGCAATGGCAACTCGCCTCGACGAACAGGTGAAAGACCTGGCAAAGCTCGGCAATACGAGAATTACGCTAGTTGACGGCAGGGGAAGAGTCATAGCAGATTCTGATATCCCGCTCGGTGAATTGCCGAATGTTGAAAACCACTTGCAGCGCCCGGAGATCCAGGATGCCTTGAAGAACGGCATTGGTGTAAATACTCGCCATAGTGCTACGGTAGGAAAGGACTTCATGTACGTGGCAAGAAAGATTGCCGACGGCGGTATTGAATCTGGAACGGTGGAGTTCATTCGACTGAGCATTCCTTTGCAAGAGCTTCAGAAAATGGTCGGGGAGATTCGCTTCAAGGTTTTCGTTGCGGGCATTCTCGTGCTTGTCCTCGTCTTTGGCATCAGCACACTGCTTTCCCGTCGCATATCAAAGCCGATGGCTGACATAGCGCAACGCGCCGAGGAGATCCGCTCAGGCAACCTCGACACCCGCATTGTCATCAACACAAGTGACGAGATTGGAATGGTGGCACGAGCTGTTAACGAGCTTGTGGATAAGCTGAAAGCGGACATTGTACAGCTACGGAAGCTTGAACAGATGCGGAGTGAGTTCCTTGGCAACGTTTCGCACGAGCTGCGCACCCCTCTCTTTGCGCTTCAGGGTTTCCTGGAAACCTTGCTTGACGGAGCCATTGATGACCCGGCAGTGAGCCGGGATTTCCTGGAGAAAGCCCACGCACATGCATCCCGGCTGAACCTCCTCCTGAACGACCTCATCAACATTTCCCGCATTGAGTCTGGGGAGATGAAGATGAGCTTTCGTTGTTTCAAGCTCAAGGACTTCATGGTGAGTGTTGTGAACAATTTGCAGCCAGTCGCACGCCAACGCAGCGTTGTGCTGAGCCTCGATCCACATGCCAGCGATGACGTTGAAGTGTTGGGCGACAGAGAACGACTCCACCAGGCAATGACGAACCTGATCGAGAATGCGATGAAGTACAACAAGCCAAACGGACAGGTTACAGTTGTCTACAAGAGCGAGAACAGTAGAGTTCGCATAGCAGTCTCAGATACGGGCATTGGAATCGGAGAGGAGCACCTGCCGCGCATCTTTGAGCGCTTCTACCGGGTCGACAAAGAGCGCTCACGTGACTCTGGCGGAACCGGACTTGGTCTCGCCATCGTCAAGCATATCATTGAAGCACACGAAAGCGCCGTGGAAGTAATGAGTGAAGTCGGAAAAGGATCAACATTCAGCTTCACGTTGAAACGCGGGTGATTGATTTTCGGACGACTTTTCCATAGATTTATGGCACTCTTGGAGAGGTGGCCGAGTGGTTGAAGGCGCTAGTCTCGAAAACTAGTATGGTCGTAAGGCTATCGAGGGTTCGAATCCCTCCCTCTCCGCTCGACTGCGTCCCACCTTGACCGACGATACACCATGGGGCGCAGTCAATAGGTGGGACTTCGTCGAGCAGGCACGTTTCATTTCTCCCGTGTGCATATCAGCGGAGGGCGGTCCTTAAGAAAAGAATCCTAACCGACGAAGCTCCGATAGGAGCGTAGTCGGTCCCTCCCTCTCCGCTCGACTGCGTCCCGTAGCAGAAAAGCAGGACTTCGTCGAGCAGGCTCGTCCATTTCTCTCCAGCATGGTAATCAGCGGAGCGAAGATGCCAGACTGGTTTGTGTATGTCCTCAGGAGTCGAAAGCGAGACTTTGTCTATGTCGGCTCGACAAATGATTTGGGTCGAAGATGACGAGAACACAACAATGGCCTTGTGCAGTCAACCAAAGCGTTCAGGCCACTCGACATTGTAGCCTACGTTGCGGTGGCAACAGAAAACAAAGCAAGAGAGCTTGAAAGGTATTTCAAAACGGGGTCGGGGAGAGCGGTCCTTAAGAAAAGAATCCTGACCGACGAAGCTCCGATAGGAGCGTAGTCGGTCCCTCCCTCTCCGCCTGACTACCTGACCGACGATCCCCCATTAGGAACGGAGTCGAGCACACCTTGCCATGCTTCAAGGAGCCTGGAAGCTTCCGCTGGACGATGACAGGCCGGACCACATTGGTTCGGCCATTCTACGTTTGTGAGGCCTCCCTCCAGCCAATACTTGTCGAAGGAAGTCGACTGTAAAATGTAGAAAGCCTCCTGTAGAAAGAACAGTGGGAATATCTTTCTCAGCCCTCTTCCAAGCCTCCCATCGGCACCCCCCTACAAAATCGCCCCATTCCAACGATTCTCAAGGCTTGGCCGGAGTCACCCAAGAGTGATACCAGGCCGTGAGCGGCTGGCATGTACCATGAACCTTTAGGAGCAGATGCAAACAAAGGGACGCGTACAAAGCACAATGGGAAAGCTGAGCATGAGAAACCTGATAAGAGTCCTAGGTCTGGTCGTTGCGAGCGTCTGCATCGCAAGCGCGACGAACTACAACGACGTAGCAGTTATCGTGAATACGAACAGTCCAACGTCCGTTGCGATTGGCAACTACTTCAAGAACGCACGATCTATCCCGTCGGTGAACATGATCTATGTTGCCGTCGATACTTCAGAAGAAATCGAAAGTACGACATTCAATACGCTCAGGTCGCAAGTTGAAAGCCATCTCACGACCAACAACCTGACAAATTCCATCAATTATCTCGTTACGACAAAAGGCGTCCCACTAAAGGTGAATCGCGGCAACACATTCTCAACAAGTTCTCCCTCTGCATCTGTTGAAAGCGAGCTCATGCTGATTCTTGGTTCATACAGCTCGTACATCGGCGGCTCGGGCAGGTTCACATCACCATACTATTATCAGACAGCCCACTTCTCCCGCAGCGCCTATGGCATCTATCTCGCTACGCGGCTGGATGGATATACGCTGCAGGATGTGTTGAGCCTTATCGACAGGAGCGGCCCTGGCCTCAGCGTCAGTCCGGCAACCACGTACGTGTTTGACCAGGACCCCGATTGGAATTCTACGCTCCCATCGCTGAACAACTATATGGCAACAGCGAAGACAACGCTTGAGGCAAAGGGCAAGACCGTGCAGCTTGATCAGTCAACAACGTATGTGACCAACCAGGCATCAGTTATTGGTTACACGAGCTGGGGGAGTAACGACCACTACGCGAACAACTACACGTCGTACGCAATCCCTCACCACTCGTGGGCTCCGGGCGCGATTGCGGAGACGTACGTTTCCACATCCGGCCGTTCGTTCACGTCACCGCCAAGCTACGGCCAATCTCTCATCGCCGATTTGATTCAGGAGGGCATCACTGGAGCCAAGGGATATGTCTACGAGCCGTTCTCAAGCTCTATGGCGATTGCATACATCCTGTTCGATCGCTACACCTCGGGCTACAACCTTGTGGAGAGCTTCTGCATGGCATCGCGGTATTGCTCATGGATGGATGTTATTGTCGGCGATCCGAAGACGAGCATTGATGGTCCTCCAGGTCCACTCCCGATCCAACTCCAGCACATGGAAGCGACACGCATCCAGAATACAAACTCGGTCCGCGTGAGCTGGGGTACCGTGTCCGAGACGAACAATTTCGGGTTCTATGTTCAGCATCGAGATTCATCGGCACAGACGTTTGTTGATCTACCCGGCAGCTTCGTGCAGGGACACGGCACGACGCTGGTTCCACAAGAATACTCATGGACACATGCGAACGTTTCTGCCGGTTCGCACCACTATAGACTGCGACAGATCGACCTTGACGGAACGGTTCACTTCACAGATCCTGTGTCCGTCACTATCGGCATCATCTCAAGCGTGAACGATCAGATGGTTCCGGAACAGCTGGGATTGGCTCAGAACTATCCTAACCCGTTTAATCCCAGCACAAAAATCAGCTATCAGAATCCAAACACGGGGCCTGTGGTGCTAAAGGTGTTCAATGGCCTTGGCGAAGAGATCAGCACGCTCGTGAATGAGACGCAACCTGCCGGGAGGTTCTCGGTGACGTTCTCCACATCGAGCGCCCGTGTTAATATGGCCAGCGGAGTCTACTTCTATAGAATCGAGACTGGCAATCAGTCGATTACAAAAAGGATGGTTCTGCTGCGATAGCGGTCGAAAACAATGCTAAGCACTGACAATGGATCAACGAAATACAGTGGGGACAAGAGACACATGCTAAAAGAAGAGCAAGACTCACACGACTACGGCAACGAACACGCGGAACGGGGACACAATGGCTCGCTGCACCCCCGCTTGGCGTGGATGATGTGCTACAATGAGACGAGAAGCGCGCAGGAAGTCTGCCGGCGGTTCGACATCAGCCGAAAGACGTTTTACAAATGGCTCAAGCGATACAAACAATCCGGTAGCGACTCAGCCAGCCTGAGCGATCAGTCCCGCAGACCCCACAGGTTCCCCCGTGCAACTCCCGAATCGAGTGTGCTACTGCTGAAGCGGTTGAAAGAGCAGACAGGCTTTGGTCAACGACGTCTCAAGGTATATCTTCAGGAGAAATACAACATCAGCCTCTCCGAACGGACGATCTGGAAAATCCTGAAGCGTCTCGATCAAGCTGAGAAAGAGATGAGACCTGTCGCCCCAATAGGCTCTCAGCACAATGTAATATTTTCCGGCGGAGTGTAATTA
>CAYHRX010000317.1:0-4667 GCA_964359075.1 uncultured Chitinophagales bacterium | reverse complement strand
AGGATGACTCGTCGAATGTTCAAGGATGTTCCGGAAACGTACGATACGC
Source organism: uncultured Chitinophagales bacterium (assembly GCA_964359075.1). GTDB lineage: Bacteria > Bacteroidota > Ignavibacteria > UBA10030 > UBA6906 > UBA11986. The sequence goes on along the minus strand of CAYHRX010000317.1, from coordinate 4,618 downwards.
AAAGTCCGGATTTTGCGATGAAGATGGCCAGCATTATCACCGCTCAGATCAATGTGGAGGATAGCGAAACACCAGGGCTGCTTGCCGATGTGCCACCGGAACGCTTTACGGCTCGTGCCAAAATGTTCCAGCCTGTCACTGACCTCATCATGAAGCGAAATGTCAAACAGGTGTACGTCGGAAACGGTTTATATCCGACAGCGGCCCTCGCCGCGCAATTTGGCGTGGCGCAACATGAGCTGTCTGAGATGTTCTGGGCCGGTGTGAACGTGGACTACACGAAGCTGCAAGCGACTGGCAATGTGGTGACGAGAGCGTTCACAAGCGGGAAGGAAGTCCACATCACTAACCCGAACGGCACGGACATCAAATTCCGAATCGAAAGCAGACCTGTCTTTGTGAGCGACGGCGTGATTTCCGTTGATGATATCAAGCGCGGAGGTGCAGCGTGTCAGGTGTGGCTGCCGGCTGGAGAGGTGTATCTTACTGTCGTTCCCGGAACTGCCGAAGGGAAGGTTGTAGAAGATAGGAACTTCTTCCAGGGGAAAGAAATCGTTGGACTGACATTGACGTTCAAAGCGGGCAAGGTGACGTCAATGACCGCAAAGTCGGGGCTCGAGCCAATCAAGGAAGCGTATGATGCTGCGAGTGGACCGAAAGACCAGTTCGCGTTTGTTGATGTTGGGATCAATCCTAACGTGCATCTGATACGAGACAGCAGGATGGTCTCATGGGTGCCGGCCGGAAATGTTACGGTTGGGATTGGGAACAACACGTGGGCTGGAGGGGAGAATAACTCAACATTCAGTTGGTCGAGTTTTCTTCCCGGCAGTACTCTGAAGGTTGATGGGAAAGCAATCGTTGAGAATGGTAGATTACTCATCGGGAGGGAATTGGAAGAGATTGCAATCACCACTTCCTCGCAGGAAGCATTGAAGCACTTCAAGGCTGGGCGTGACCTTGCTGACAGGCTCCGGACCGAAGAGGCTGTGCCGCACTTCGAGAAAGCGATTGCCGCAGACCCGAACTTTGCGATGGCATATTATGGGCTTGCCACTGCATCCTCTTCCAACCAGGCCTTCCTTGAGAATCTTGCCAAGGCAACATCTCTGGCCGACAAAGTTTCGGAAGGTGAGCGGCTGATGATCTTGTCACTCCAGGCGGCATCCGTCGGCAACGTGACGAAGCAGGAAGATATGGTACGTCAGCTCATGATGAACTACCCAAACGACCCGCGTGCGCGTCAGCTTGCCGGAAACTTCTACGCCGGCCGGAGGAACTACAGCGCGGCGATCGATCACCTGAAGAAAGCAACTGAAATCGATCCGAACTTCCATCCGGCATACAACTCACTTGGCTATGCCTATTCGAACTCCGGAAACTATGCACGGGCCGAGAAGGCGTTCAAACGATACACAGAGCTGCTCCCCAATGAAGCCAACCCGCATGACTCCTATGCTGAGTTGCTCATGAAAGAGGGAAAGTTTGATGAGTCCATCAAAGCGTATGAAAAGGCACTGACGGTCAATCCGAAGTTCTATGCCTCGTATGTTGGGCTGGGAATGAATTATGTTTTGAAGGGGAAGCCTGAGGAAGGGAGGAAGAAGTTCCAGAAGATGTACGATGTGGCACCGAACGACGGAGTCAGGCTGCAGGCGTTGTTTGCCGCACAACTGTCGTATGCCGATGAGGGGAAGTGGGACAAGGCAATCGAAGAGAACAAGAAGAGTCTTGCCATTGTACAAAAGAACAACGATGCGCCCGGCATCGCTGAAGCCATGGCCAGGCAAGGAGACTACCTTCTCGAATCTGGAAAGTTGAACGAAGCTCGTGACAGCTACAAGAAGGCGCTTGATGCGATAGAAAAATCAACACTGTCCGAGGAGTTCAAGAACAATGCGAGGCAGGCACATTTGATTACCGAGGTTGAGACTGCCGTGAGGATGAAGGACTTTGCTCGGGCAAAGACGAATGCTGAACAATACCAAAAGAACGCCGAAGCAAACCATCATCCGATCCAGATGCAGACTGCTCATGAGCTTGCCGGTATCATTGCGCTCAACGAACAAAAGTATGACGCCGCGCTGAGCGAGCTGAAGAAGGCCAATGACAGAAACCCGCGTAACCTCTACAGAATAGGTGAGGCATATGCAGGCCTGGGAGATCGGGAGAAGGCGAAGGAGGCGTGGATGCGGACGGCAAACTTCAATGAGATCAATTACGATCTTGCATTTGTGCGTGCCAAGGCCAGGCAGCAATAGGGACTAGAAGGCTGTTGAAAAACCGAGCCTCACAGTCATTGCGAGCGAAGCGAAGCAATCTCAATCCTTGAATCCGTGTAGAAAAGAGAGATTGCTTCGGCAGAAATCGCCTCGCAATGACCAGTGAAAGAGTTTTTCATCACCCTGCTAAGGTTGTTCGCAGGTATCCAGACACAAAACCCCGCCCGGTTAGGTCGAGCGGGGTATCTGTACCGGTTACGAGCTGGCGACTTCGTGTCTACAATGAAGTTCACTCTTCAACGATAAGCATACCACGTCGCCCATCATCGGGAGGGAATGGTGGTTCCGCGTTCACATGAAATTAATGATACCCGGTCTTGACTTTCACGTCTCACAACCATATGTTTGAAGCGCAGAGACGAAAGAATCTCTTCGAATCGTTCTGAGGGTTTTCGTCGTACCGCCAACTCAAACTTCTATCTCTTCTCTATTTATTCTCTAACAGTACCAAGCTGTGACGTTTGTTCACAGTATATCCCTACCATCCCCAAACATATAGGAGACATCATCATGCGACGTTCATATCTTTTTGTGTTGCTCTGCCTGACGTGTGTTGTTGGAATGCAGGCACTTGCACAAGAGCACTACACTGAAGGTCCAGTGTGGCGTGTTGTCTTATGGAAAGTCCACCCGGGCAAGATGAATGCATTTCTCACGGATGCACGGCAGCATTCCAAGGCGATCTATGAGGAATGGAAGAAGCAGGGAATGATAGTGGACTATAAAGTGTATCTGAATTCTGCGCCAACCGGTTCTCAGGATTGGGATGTGGCAATTGCATTTCAGTTGAAGAATTTTGCAGCCCTCGATGGTTTCGCAGGGAAGGCCGAGGAGGTTGCAAACAAACACTTTGGCTCGAAGGAATCACGCGTGGCTGGAGGCGAAAAACGTGCTGAGCTGGCTGAAGTGGTCTCTGCCCGACTGATGCGAGAGGTGATGCTCAAATAGGACCGACAGCGTCGGTTCATTGCTCGATCGCCATGCAACGAAACACAAAACCCCGCCCGGTTGGCCGAGCGGGGTTTGTTGTTCCCGTTGTTGACTTTCGGTATTATTTCCATACATTCAAACCCGTAGCACACTTCAACCACAGCTTCTATTCCTTACGAGCAGAATACCCAGGCTCATGGCTGTACCCAAGGAAATCTCATCACTCGTTGAGCGTTTTCACCGCAGCCGCGAGGCCTATCTTTCCGGAGAGTACAACGAGACCCAGCTTCGTCGTGAGTTTCTCGATCGCTTCTTCACAGTCCTTGGATGGGATGTTGACAACAAGCAGGGGTTTGCTGAGGCCTACAAAGACGTCATCCACGAAGACGCTATCAAAATCGGTACAGCGACGAAAGCGCCGGACTATTCGTTCCGCATCGGAGGTGTGCGCAAGTTCTTCGTCGAAGCCAAGAAGCCGTCCGTCAACGTCCGGGAGGATGTCAGTCCCGCCTATCAACTACGCCGCTATGCATGGTCGGCAAAGCTGCCGCTCAGTATTCTCACGGACTTCGAGGAGTTCGCGGTATACGATTGTCGCGCCAAGCCGTTTCCTTCCGACAAACCCTCCACAAGTCGAACGCTGATCCTTCCGTACACGGAGTTTGAATCGCGCTGGGATGACGTCGCCAGCATATTCTCAAAGGATGCTGTACTCAAAGGCTCGTTTGACAAGTATGCCGAGACAAACAAGATCAAGAAAGGGACTGCCGAGGTCGATGATGCGTTCCTGCATGAGATCGAGGAATGGCGCAAGACGCTCGCCGCCAACATTGCACTGCGCAACCCCGACCTGACACAGCGCGAGCTGAACTTCGCCGTTCAGCGCACCATTGACCGCCTGATCTTCCTCCGCATCTGCGAAGACCGGGGGATCGAGACCTACGGCGCGTTGATGGCGCTGCAGAACGGCGAGCATGTCTACAAGCGGATGTCGGGGCTTTTCCATCGTGCGGATGAGAAGTACAACTCCGGACTCTTCCATTTCCAGAAGGAAAAAGAACGCAACGAAGCCCCCGATGAGATGACGCTCGGCCTCGCCATTGATGACAAGCCACTCAAGGACATCATCAAGAGTCTCTACTATCCCGAGAGTCCGTACGAATTCTCTGTTCTCCCTGCCGATATTCTCGGACAAGTGTACGAACAATTTCTCGGCAAAGTCATCCGGCTGACGGCTGGACACCGGGCCGTTGTAGAAGACAAGCCTGAAGTGAAGAAGGCCGGCGGTGTGTATTACACGCCAACGTACATTGTCGAGTACATTATGAAAAACACGGTGGGGAGGCTGCTCGGTTCCGACCTCACCCCGTCCTTCGGACAGAGGCTGTCCAAAAAGTTCTTTCCTG
>CAYHRX010000316.1:0-4669 GCA_964359075.1 uncultured Chitinophagales bacterium | reverse complement strand
ACACATCCCCCCCCAACTCACAGCCCAGCTACCGCAAAGCGGTTTAGTTCAACTAGGGGCTAATCGCACGAAATGTGCGTCTACCCAGCTTATGGCAGGCACCCAAATTTCAAGGCGTCAGCCGGTAGATCATCCTCGGGAACGGAATCGTCTCACGAACATGGTCGAGTCCGCAGATCCATCCCACGGTCCGCTCAACACCGAGACCAAATCCTGCATGCGGGACGGAACCGTAGCGGCGCAGGTCGAGATACCATTCGAATGCCTCCTGCGGCAGATTGTGCTCTTTGATTCTCTCAAGCAGCAGATCAAGATCATCCTCACGCTGGCTGCCGCCAATGATTTCGCCGTAGCCTTCGGGAGCGAGCACATCAACGGCAAGGGCAACCTTCGGGTTCTGCGGGTCCCGCTTCATGTAGAAAGCCTTGATAGCTGCCGGGTAACGGTGGACCATCACCGGACGGTCGAACTGTTCGGAGATCACGGTCTCATCGGTGCCGCCGAGGTCGTTCCCCCATTCAAAAGGCAAGCCTTTCTTATGCAGCATCTCCACCGCTTCGTCATACGAGATTCTTGGCAGCGGCTTCTTCACGTTCTCCAGGAACTTCGTGTTGCGTTCAAGAGCCTTCAGCTCCGGCATGCGGTTCTTCAGCACGGACTGCACGATGTGCTCGAGGAACTCCTCGGCGAGCTCCATGTTGTCATTCAAGTCGTTGAACGCCACTTCCGGCTCAACCATCCAGAATTCGGTAAGATGGCGACGCGTCTTCGACTTCTCCGCCCGGAATGTCGGGCCAAAGACGTACACCTTGCCATGCGCCATCGCTCCCGCTTCCCCGTAGAGCTGTCCCGATTGTGTCAGGAATGCTTTGCCGAGATCAAAGTACGATGTCTCGAATAGCGTGGATGTTCCCTCGCAGGCGGCAGGTGTGAAGATCGGCGCGTCCATCAGCACGAATCCCCTGTTGTCAAAGAACTCCCTGATGGCCTTGATGATCTGATGACGCACGCGGAGAATTGCGTGTTGCTTGCTGGACCGAAGCCACAGGTGCCGTCGGTCCATCAGGAAATCAATACCGTGCTCTTTCGGTGTGATGGGATACTCCTTGGCAATGCTGATGATCTGAACGTCGGCAACATCAAGCTCGTAGCCGCCAGGGGCGCGGTCTTCCTTTCGCACCTTGCCAGTCATGCTAAATGAGGACTCTTGTGTGAGGAGATCGAATTTGTTGAACACTTCTTCGCTCACATTGGCTTTCACCACAACACCCTGCACAAGCCCGGTGCCATCTCTCATTACGAGGAATCTGATCTTCCCACTTGATCGCTTGTTATAGAGCCAGCCCCTAAGCGCTACTTCTTCGCCAACATGCCTGGACAAATCCTCAATGTAGATCCGAGCCATGAATACCCTTCGCGAATGAACTGAACTGCAGAGTGCAAAAATGATGTGTCAATATAGGAAAGAATTGAGAGAGGGGCAAACAGGGTGGGTGGCAAGATCATTCAACCGCAAAGTGCGCAAAGAGAGGGACAGCAAAAAACGCCAAGAAGCCAAAACAGTGTTTACTCTTCTTTGCGACCTTGCCACCCCTCGCGGTCTCTGCGGTTAAACCACGAGTAGTCCACACATCTGATTCGCAATCGTCCCGCCAAACAACAGCGGAACTATTTGAGAAGCAAGAGCTTCCGGCCTTGGACGAAATCGCCTGCGGACAATCTGTAGAAGTACACTCCGCTCGCGAGTTTGCTTCCGTCCCATTGCACCGAGTACGTTCCCGGCTGCTTCACCTCGTTCACCAGCGCTGCGACTTCGCGACCGAGCACATCGTACACCTTGAGCGTCACATGCGACCCCACCCCGACCCTCCCCTCAGCGCTGCTAGCTCTTTCGGAGGGGAGGGAGTATCGTATCGTGGTTGTCGGGTTGAACGGGTTGGGATAGTTCTGCTCGAGTACAAATGCAGTCGGCAAATCTTCAGTATGCGCACGCCGATCATCGACACCGACAAACAATTGGGGAGTCCTTGTCGTGAAAAGTATGGCGAGCGTGTCTCTCAACATCGTCGCACTCTCATCATACAGACCGTTGTAGCCGTATAGAAGCCCAATGGTCTGTGTGTGGTCTTCGAGTCCCACCGTGTTGCCAGACGGATCGTCGATATCTTTGTACAGCATCAAGATCTCGCCATCGCCTGTGGGTGTTGGGTAGCTCGATGGGTCATGCAGGATGATCTGGAACGTCTCCTTCTTGCTCGCATCGCTTCGGTGACCAACGTTGTACCATTCGATGATGAACCGATGTCGCGGGATGTCGCTGTAGTACAGGAGCTTCCCGGTCTCGCCGGATGACGCGAACAAATCGTCCCAGAACGCGGCAACCATACAGTTGATAGCGTCGTTGCGAGGAAGGGGATAGTTCATGGACATGGTCTGCGTTCCATTCCCCAACGCAATCCAGCCATCGCTGCTGAGGCGAACTTGACCATAGGCGACGCCATAGTACCGGAACGTGAAAGGAAGCCCTACCGTCATCGTGAAATCGCTGCCTGTGCCGGTAACCTGGGTCCCCAAGCCGTTGAGCTCGAACCAGGTGTAGCGAGGGCTCTGCTGGAAGAGTGTATCATCATTCACGTATGCAAAATAGCCGTATGTGTCAGGACCTGTCGGGTCACTGTGCCGCGGGACAGACACGGGAATCGAGAAGGTATCAACAGAGCTGTATGCGTAGCGTCCGCCTTGTGTTTGCAGGACGAGACGGTACGGGATCGTGGATTGTGCCGGACATTGGCTATCGACTTTTACAACGAAGTAATCGCTGTAGTTTATGAACGAGGTGTCCGCTCTCATCGTGCCGAATGCGCTGAGAGAATCGCTGATCGTAATGTACGGACTCGTGCACCGAAGCGTGGCCTGGACATTGGGCGCAACGTCGTCACCGGCATTCTTCACCATCAGATACAGCTTTACCGTCTCATTGGGATCCATCCGGCCGTTCGTTCGCACGGAACCGCGGTCATCAACAACGTACATAACACTCTTCAGCTTGCAGCCTCTCACGTCTTCCAACTGAATGTAGTCCCAGGACCGTGTTGAGCTTGTAACGTGCAATGAGAACACGATGGTGTCCCCCACTTCCGCATTCGGCTTGAGGAAGAACAGGAATGGAGATCCGGTAAACGAGCCACCGGAAGCCAGACTCCCGAAACTCACTGGCGTTGTCGTTTGCAGGCGCACCAAGTTCGTATCCACGCTGAGCACAGCCTGCACATTGGATGCGGTCTGTGTGCCCCAGTTCCTAAGCGTGAACGTAATCTGTCCATGTTCGTTCGGATTGATCTTCCCATCGAGATTGCCATCAAGGTCAACGACAACCGGCGCCCCGAATGGAGCAACGTGCTCTGTCTCAATGGTAATCCTCACGGAACTTTCGTACGGCACCACATTCCCGCCGCGCACGAGCACGGCCAGCGTATCAATCACCTGTGGTGTGATAGGCACCAGAGCCATGCCATGCAGATCTGCGTACGCGGTGGCATACACACTGTCCCCGGCGAGACATACTTGAGCCTCTGCTACCGGTGCACCGGTAGCGGAATCGGTTACGGTAATCACGACCTGATTGTACCCAACGGGGACGGATGAAGGGTGAACAACAGTAACAGGTCGGGGGACGTTCTTCCAAACGTGCATACTCGGGTCGCCGATGATGCAGTATATCCGCGTATGGTACTGCACATAGTACTCGTTGCCGAAGACCTCGTACATGTAGAGGCGCCCACGTGCGAGCGCCTGCCCGGGAGTGTCCATTCCCTCCTGGAACATGCCCTTGTATATCCCGATGTCGATACTGTTGTTGTATGCCGTGTGAGTGTTGCCGGTTGGTCCGATAAACGCGACTGCCCCTCGTGGCGCGGCAACAGTGCCAAGCTCAAACCATGTCTCTCCGAAGCTGTTGCCGCTGCTGTTGGTGAAATTGGCGACACCACACCCAATACTCGTCACGAACGTCAGCATCCTGCCATTGTTCAAAGAGCTGACATTGGTGACCGACATTCGATAGCACGATGCCCACCATTCCGTGTACCAACCTTCTCCGCGGTAGTTGAGAAAACTCCGTCCGCTGTTCAGAACATTCATGAGGTCTGTCAGCGAGGAGGAACATGGGCTGCGATTGATAAATGTATCAACGGCCGTGAAGCCACCCTCCACGAGCATCCGGTCCCGAGTATACCGTTTGGTAATGGCCTGCGAGACATAGGCGTTGTTCGAGACTACCGCACCTTTTTTGAACCATGCAGTGTTCGCGGTGTACGGACTCCGTTCATATTCGACGATTTTGTTGACAATGACCTGCTCCCCGGCATCGTTGTCGTGCGTGAAGCGCCCGATCATCATCTCGGGGAAGAAATCGTTACCGTCAATCTCGACAAAGAAGTCCTCGTTGACGACTCCGTTGGCATAGCTAACCGGAACCTGGCCGTAATCCCCCACAAGGAGTATGTGCGTGGGAGGGTTTTGCCAGGTATGGTACACTTGGGCTATGTAGTTCTTGATTACGTTCGGATCACTTGCGTTGCCTATCTCGCTGAACTTGGTAACGCGCACCTTCGTGCCAGTCTTGTTCCTCCAGCTTACAAACGGCATCAAGCTGGTTACGGAGGCATCT
>CAYHRX010000315.1:0-4681 GCA_964359075.1 uncultured Chitinophagales bacterium | reverse complement strand
TGTCGGCGCCGGCGGCGAACGCTTTTTCATTTCCCGTGATGATGATACACCGGACATCGCTGTCCTTGTCAAGTGATTCCAGCGCGTCGACCAGTTCCTCCATCAGCTTGATGTTGAGCGCATTCAGAACGTCGGGCCTGTTGATCTGGATGATGGCATAACCGTCTTGTTTCGTTAGAATGATGAATGAGTATGTCATGATGGGCTCTCGGTAGATAAGTTACCGCAGGTGGATCAGTGTAGAGAATAGGCTTCTTCTCTTCTCCCCTTTAGGAGATCGTTGAATTCGTTGAGGCGCTTGTTCAACGCTTGTGCAAGGTGGACTTCGACGACGGCAATGGATGCTTCGTTATCGGAGAGACGCTTCAGGATTTCTCCGCGCGGGGAAACGATCTCGCTCTTCCCGATGTACGTGAAAGTGATTCCTCCGCGATCTTCCCGTCCGACACGATTAGCAGTGGCGGCAAAGACGCGGTTCTCCAGGCAGCGAGTCACCATTGCATCTGGGCAGTAAGGCATCACAAGGTTCGAGGGGTGTGCAATCAACTGTGCACCCTTCAATGCAAGGGTTCGAGCGCTCTCCGGATAGATCCAGTCGAAACATATCATCATCCCGACTTTTCCAAATGGCAGATCGAACACTGGAAAGCCCAAATCACCTGGTGCAAAGAAGAGGTTCTCTCTATTAAAGAGGTGCACCTTCCGAAAGAGACCAATCAGTCCCGTGGGGCCCACGAGCGCCGATGAGTTGTAGATCTGATCCGCCTTCTCTGCGAAGCCGTACACAACGTAGCATGAGTTCTGCTTCGCGAACACAGCAAGTGCCTCGTAGGTTGCCCCTTGAACAGGCTCGGCAAGTCTGTCCACCTCATCAGTGTTGATGAAGTTGTATCCTGTATTGAAAAGCTCGGGCAAGACATAGAGGTCGGCGTGAGCTGTCTCCATGAGTGCAAGCGCGGTCTCCGTGTTGGCTTGAACCTCACCAAATCGGGGATTGGTTTGGACGACAGCTAGGCGCATAGGATGACGAAGTTGGTTACCTGAGCAACAGGAGTTTCATTGTTGCCGTGATGTTGCCGGACTGAAGTCTGTAGAAATAGACACCGCTTGAAAGGCCATGACCATCAAACGTCACTTCATAATCTCCAGCCTTGAGTTCTTCGTTCACCAGCGTTGCCACTTCTCGCCCCAGCACATCATGCACTCGTAGGGACGTTACATGTAACGTCCCTACGCCTGGTGGCAGGGAGTATAGAATCTTGGTTGTTGGGTTAAACGGGTTCGGATAGTTCTGAGAGAGAGAAAACGTCGAAGGAACGTCCACCTGCTCAATGCTTGTTGTCCTCCTCTGCAGTGCAACATCCACGCGAGTTGCAACCGAATCAACCACTACCACATTGCGCACAGTATCCGGGTGGTAGCCTGTTGCCTGTGCGACGAGCGTGTAGGTGCCCGGAAGAAGGAGCCGGTGATAGTCTCCAACCGAAGAATCTGAAAACACGGGGACGTTTGGGATGCCCTGAACTCCGATGCGTGCGCGAAGGGGCGCGTTCGTCTCGGCATCACTCACAATTCCACGGACACCTTTGAGGGCCTGCTCCATGTACGCAAGGAATGACTCGCGGTTATTCGTCCAGCGTTGTGGCAACACGGAGCCGGGCGGATTCTTCGTGTTCCATAGTTCAACCGTCGTCTCGCGTCCGCCGCACCACCAGTAGATCCAATCCTGCCGCCCGCCGAAGATTGCATACCACTGACATCCGTTAGTGATGCCGTTTGTGAAGCCGCCGGTCATCATGTCGGGGTTGGGAGTGGAGTAGACACGAGACAGGTTGATGAACCACGCATCATCGGGGCAGGCCGAATACGTGCCGCTGGGAGCGCCGTTATCCCACGGATAGTTCACAACCTGTGCGCCGCCGTGGAAGTTGGCCGAGAGTGTGAAGTTGTGCCTCGCTGTCCATCGCATCATTGCCTGCGTCTCCACCTGTCTGCCTGTTGTTGTGTTGTTGGTATCGCTCACACGATCAGGGAAGTTGCGGTTCAAGTCCACGCCGTTGGCGTTCCCGCGACGAGCATTGCTCACAGTAGTATCGCCGCCAAGCCGGTACGTGCCGTCCGGATTGAAAAGGGGATTGATCCATATCTCCGTGTTATTCACGAGGTTCGTCGCGCGCTGCCCCTCCGCCGTTGGCACACCGTACTGGTTCAGCAGGTAGTCGGCGAGACGAAGGAGGAGGACGTACCCAACAGTCTCATCGCCGTGCATTGTGGAGCTGTAGAAGAACTCAGGTTCGTCCTCACTGACGTTCACACTGTCTGATATCTTGAGCGCGAGAATCTGTCGGCCCTGCACGGACAAGCCGATGGTATCAAGCTTGCAGATAGATGGGAAGTTCTGAGCGTACTGCCGCATCATCGTCAAGTAGGCCTGGTATGTCGGATAGCGATCCCAATCCAAGACAGCCAGCGGCTCACTCGACATCTCATGCTCGTACAGGCTGCCAGGATGAGGAAGCTCCGTTGGCTCATAGCCCAGCGCCCGGAATGCTCTCCACTCCTTCTCGTTTGCATACGCGTAAACGGTATCCTTAACGACGTTGTCAATCGAGACAACGCGTGTAAGACGATCCAGATCAGACTTGTTATTGATTGTGAAGCGGAAGTAATGTTCGGCATCTTCAGTGGCGCCAGCACCGCAGAACGCGAAGATGAGCAAGAGTGCTGAGAATTCTGGGATCTTCATAATGTAAAAGTACAAACTTCTTTGGTTCAATGAAAGTGTAATGTGGGGATGTCGTGCCACACGGTGCGCGCCTCTTCGGCGGCCGAGTATAGCCTTGTTGCCACACTCGGTGGGGTGTCGCAACCAAGAATCAATCAAATACCACATGTTCTTCCTCTTTCCTCTGCGTCTCATGAATGGCACACCAGTTGGATATAGCGAGACAAGATTGAACATCTCTTCCTGATAACCGGAGTTTGGGGCGAGGTGGCAAGTTACGGATTGGGAACTCGGCCTGGTGAGATCTCGTCCCAAAACAATATAACACAGGAAGGCAAACCATCATGGATCCGTATTCGACATTTGACCGTGCACGTATGGCTGAACGGGAGGAGAGGTTCTCCGAGGCGTTGCTGTTGTTCCAGGCCTGCATCGCCGACGGAGAATGCGATGAAGGAGAGGTACTCTTTCACTGTGGGTGGTGTATCGAACAGGGGGGCCAGGGCGCTACCGATCAGGCTTTGCACTATTATGAACAGGCGGCGGCGCAGACGCGCATGCCCGAGTGCAAACTCAATGGTTTCTTCCGTGCCGGGTGGTTGTTGATGCACAAGAAGGAGCATGTGAAAGCTGCCACGATGTTCAGACATGCCGTTGATTATGCCGAGCTATCACACCACAAGAGTGAGATCTATAATCAGTCAGTGTTCTGGTATGCAGTCTGTCTCGAGTCGCAGGGACGGTTCATTGAAGCGATTAGATGGTACCGGCTCGTCAGGTTGCACTCGCCGCAGTTGGATCCTGAAAGCCGCGTTCGTGAGCTCGCCTGTCTGAACGGCATTGGCTCCTACCGCGAAGCGCTCAACCTTTGTCAGACGTTTGATTACCCGCCACCCGTTGGTTTCAGCGAGCGGCGATATCAAGAGCTTCAGGCAGTCATCTCCAGGGAGCGGGCGATACTTCAAAGTTGTGTGTTGGATCGATCTTCCATTATGAAGACAGCAGGTCACCATGGGACTCGCTGAATCAACGCAAAGGGTCTCCCCGCTTCCGCGGCGGATGATCGATGTCAAAGAACTCGAATACATAGCATTCTCCGGCCAACACGAGACCACTCATGGAATCTTCCGCAGTACCCCCAAAGACGAACGGAGTCTGTATGCCAATAAGTACATCCTCAGCGAAGTCATTGCAGGAGGAATCAAGAAACTCAGAACATTTCTCGCGGCTTCGGCAGAAGAGCCCGCTGCAGATGAAAAGGCGTTTCTCGACGAAACAGTGAGGTTGTTCATCACAAGCTGTCGCATCGCCGGAACATATCCTCGTGAGTTGTTCGAGTCGATTCTCAACTGGAGTGATGAGCTCACACGATTGTCTCTCCTTCAGGAAGCACTGCACCACTACGATGAGATGCTTGCACTGGGAATCAACAAGTACCCCGATCTGTACATCCGATCATTGCTCGGGAAAGCCGGCGTGTTGAATACGGTTGGGAGTTTCCGTGACGCTCAGTCGATTCTCCTCTCCCTCGCTACAAGGCCGTATATCATTACCGATCGCAACCTTGTCCCTGATGTTCTCTTCAACCTTGGCAGGGAGTCGCTGCTCAAGGGGGACATTACCTACTACAAGCAGCTGCTCTTCCGAGGTCTCAGGCATTTCTATACTCGCGTAGAGAACCGGAGACTCTTTGTCAATCAGATTGCCAAGACGTACCGACGCTCGTTTAAAGTTTTGTTCGACCCGCACGTTCCGTTGTCGGACAAGTTCCTCTTCTTCATCCATCGTCTCTATTTTTCGATCCAGTCAGTTCGAGTGTTCAATGTCCTCCGAGTGGCGAGTCTGATGAAAATGTTTGTCCTAGGATACGTCTACTGTCTCAACTATGGACTTCGAGCCTGGATGACCGACTCGCCGAACAGCGAACAAGGCATTGAGCCTGCACAACGGAGGTTA